>JAZBOU010000142.1:0-13753 GCA_036351275.1 Bacteroidales bacterium | reverse complement strand
GAATGGCTGTTTGCAATAAAGGGCGATGCAACACTTGCATTGTTCTCCTTCACATAATCTTTAATGAAAGCCTGCTCTTCTTCGTAGAGTTCATCCATCACAGTCGAAAGACTGTCCATTACTTCGGCATTGTCTTCTGCTTTTGCTGTCCTGTATTGATCGTAAACACCCCTCTTTTTATCATTGATGACATCCATTTCATCCTGAAATGCCCTGTACTCATCATGAGCTGCAGAACCCGTTATCGTTGTAGCAGCGTAATCATCTTTAAAAACATTGATTACAATGTCACCCTGGTCCAGAAACAGGGGCACATTTCTTTGTATTCCTTTGATATAGACATAGTTCATCTCAGGATTTTCAACAGTGCCATCCATATTAAATGAGCCCTCGGCCATCATTGCAGAATCGAGTTTTATCCATTCTCCGTTCACCCTGCTCTGCAGGTAAGCGTATCCGTCAACAAGGGTATCAACATTCACCTTCAGGGTATATTGATTCTCTTTTTTTTCGGATGTGCATGAAATCATTACAATGGCAGTAAGTAATAATACGATCAGTTTTTTCATAGTGGAATTGTTTGATATAAATATGTTGATATAAAACTAGTAAATCTTATCAATCTTTATCCTTGTTGTTAATAAACAGGTATTCTACAACAAATACCAGTATAAGTGTTGCTACTGTGCTCAGCCCTATCCTGATCATTGTATCGAAGAATTCATTAAAGCGAAATACTTCCAGGAAAAACAGGAGTAAATGATGCAGAAAAATAAGTACCAGGGAATACGCAAAGAACCACCTGAAGCCCATATCGCGCACTCCCGGCGACATACCCTGTTCAATAGTTGTATTACGGCTTATCATTTTGATCATTCCGGGACGGAAGAATGCCATAAAAACGCTTGCCGTCGTGTGCAGACCCGGGGTATGAACAAAAATATCGATACTGAATCCCAGTAAAAAAGAAGATGCCAGCAACAACCATCCCGGTATTTCAAACGGTAAAAGCAAAATAAATAAAACATACAGGTATGGATTTATGTACCCGTTGATACGAATGTTATTCAATACAAATACCTGGATAAGTACGAGAATGACAAAACGGGCGATATTTTTTACCACAATACTATTCATACCGATTATTCATGTCCAGGCTGTCAAGCTCCGGAATTGCATTGTTCTTTGTTACTATAACATGCAGAAGGTTGTTAAAATCAGTTGAGAATACCAATTCTGCTTTATGGAGGTTGCCTCCCTCAAAAATATTTTCTCCAATAGTGCCGATCATCATGTTTGCGGGAAAAACAAAAGAATATCCGCTTGTCAGTACGGTATCTCCCGGCAATGGAATGATATGCGTAGGAATGTCTTCAACCAGGCCGATCCGGTAATCCTTCCCATCCCAGCTAACATTTACCATCTGCCCATTCCTCTTCAATCGCGCACTGATCTTACTATCTTTGTGCAGCAGCGACATGGCTGTTGCGTAATGATCTGAAACCTCCACGACAATCCCCGTAATGCCCTTTGGGGAGATCAGCCCCATTTCCTTTTCAACACCATCCAGGCGTCCTTTGTCGATCATAATAAAATTATTCCGCCCGCGCGTTGTATTGCTGATCACCCTTGCCGGGATAAACGAAAAAGTAGTATCCTTCACATTCATCAGGCTATAGGGAAAAACAGTTGATTGCTGCAGCAGTCCGTATAAACGTGCATTCTCCCGGTTCAACTGTTCATTTGCTTCCTTAAGATGGAAGTAATCACGCACCGAAGAAAAAAGTCTGTTAACAGAACCGGAAATAACATTTGTGGTGTTGATCACCTTCGACTGCTGGAAATTGTTATGGTTGAAAAACAGCAATAAGGCAATGCTTTCGAAGAAAATGAAAATAAAGAAGAACGACTGTTTTTTCAGGAAGATAAACAGATACTTCATGGCATTGCCATTTCCGGGTTTTACATTAATAAATTAGTTCACCTGCTTTTCCTGCCGGGCAATTATTTGATAAGGAATGTAAATTTATCAAAGTTCTTCAGGGCTATACCTGTACCCCTGGCCACCGCTCTCAGCGGATCTTCGGCCACGTGTATCGGCAGTTTGGTTTTCAGGTGAAGTCTTTTGTCGAGCCCCCTCAGCATTGAGCCTCCCCCGGCAAGATATATCCCAGTGCGATAAATATCAGCAGATAATTCCGGAGGGGTCATTTCGAGGGCATTCAATACAGCTGCTTCGATCTTTGAAATGGATTTGTCGAGTGCATTGGCGATCTCCGCATAATTCACCGTAATTTCCTTTGGTATCCCGGTTAGCATATCACGCCCGTGAACAGCATGGTCCTCCGGGGGATTATCAAGATCGGTTATTGCAGCCCCCACTTCAATCTTGATCCTTTCTGCCGTTCGTTCACCGATGTTGATATTATGCTGTTTACGCATGTATTCCATGATATCATAGGTAAAATCATCTCCGGCGATCCTGATCGACTTGTTATTTACAATGCCGCCAAGGGCAATAACCGCAATTTCGCTTGTGCCCCCACCGATATCGATCACCATATTTCCCGTAGGCTCCAGAACATCTATTCCGATACCAATGGCCGCAGCCATAGGTTCATGGATCAGTTTTACTTCTTTTGCACCGGCCTGTTCAGCTGAATCTTTTACAGCCCGCTCTTCCACTTCGGTAATACCAGAGGGGATACAGATCACCATCTTCAGGGCAGGCGGGAACAAGGCTTTTCCGGGAAAGATCATTTTAATCATTTCCCTTATCATATATTCGGCTGACTGAAAGTCGGCGATCACGCCGTCTCGCAGAGGCCTGACCGTTTTAATATTTTCATGCGTTTTTCCGTGCATCATCATGGCGCGTTTGCCAACGGCAATGATCTTACCGGTATTTCGCTCGATAGCCACAATGCTGGGCTCATCAACAACAACCTTATCGTTATAAATGATGATCGTATTGGCCGTACCGAGGTCAATAGCGATTTCTTTGGTAAAAAATGAGAATAGTCCCATATCCTTGTCGTGTTATTAATGTTTAAAATGCCGGATACCCGTAAATACCATTGCGATCCCGTGTTCATTGCAATAATCAATCGAATCCTTGTCCCTGACCGATCCCCCCGGCTGGATTACAGCAGTTATGCCTGCTTTGTGGGCGATCTCAACAGAATCAGCAAAAGGGAAAAATGCATCCGATGCCATTACTGCACCATTCAGGTCAAAGCCGAATTCACCCGCTTTGGCAATGGCCTGCTTAAGGGCATCGACCCTGGAAGTTTGCCCCACTCCGCTGGCTACTAATTGTTTATTCTTTGCCAGCACAATAGCGTTTGACTTGGTATGCTTAACAAGCTTGTTGGCAAAGATAAGATCCTCTGTTTCCTGTTTATTCGGAACCTTTTCAGTAGCCGGTCTTAATTCAGATTCTCT
Source organism: Bacteroidales bacterium (assembly GCA_036351275.1). GTDB lineage: Bacteria > Bacteroidota > Bacteroidia > Bacteroidales > B18-G4 > B18-G4. The sequence continues at coordinate 10,309 of JAZBOU010000142.1, read as the reverse complement.
TTCTGTGTTCAGGTCTTTATCCTGTACGATAACCCCACTTAACAATGACCTGAATACCTTTAACGGCAATGTACCCGGTTTTCTTATCAGGATGATCCTGTTCTTTTTACTTTTCAGTATTTCGAGGGCTTCTTTATCATAAGCAGGGGCCAGTATGATCTCAAAAAAGAGCTTATTGATCTCTTCGGCAGTATCCTTATCTATGCCGGTATTGGCAACGATCACTCCGCCAAATGCGGAAACAGGATCTCCTGCAAGAGCATCCTTCCAGGCATCAAGCAATTTTTCCCGGCTTGCAAGGCCACATGCATTATTGTGTTTTAAAATGGCCAGTGTCGTGTCGTTGAATTCATCGATAAGCCCAATTGCGGCATCCAGGTCACCCAGGTTATTATAGGATATTGCCTTACCGTGAATCTGCTCAAATACCTGGTCCAGCTTACCGTAAAACACACCTTTCTGGTGAGGGTTTTCGCCGTATCGCAATACGCTTGATTCTTTATAGCTCAGCTTAAAGGCACTGTCGTCACATGCAAAATATCCGTAAATGGCCGTGTCATAGTGTGATGAAACGTTAAAAGCATATGCCGCAAAACGTTTTCTGTCATCTAAATCCGTACTGCAATCTTTATCATGCAGGAGCTTCAGCAATTCGGCATAATATTCCATTGCAGGAACGATCAGGACATCCCTGAAATTCTTTGCTGCAGCCCGGATAAGGGAAATACCCCCTATATCGATCTTTTCGACGATCTCTGATTCCTCAGATGTGGATGCGAGGGTTTCTTCAAAAGGATACAGGTCGACAATAACCAGGTCGATCTCTGGAATATCATATTCGCTGAAATGGGAACGGTCGCCTTCATGTTCCCTTCTGCCAAGTATTCCCCCAAACACTTTTGGATGCAGGGTTTTTACCCGCCCACCCAGAATGGAAGGATAGGATGTCAGGGATTCGACCGTTACGGCAGGTATCCCCTTTTTACGGATGAAATCATAGGTACCACCGGTAGAAACGATCTCAACATCATTTTTGTGAAGCAGGTCGAGAATTTCCTCCAGGCCTTCTTTATAGAAGACTGATATTAATGCCCGTTTAATTTTTTTCACTTAAAGATGATTTTTGGTAAAGTACTACGAAAGTCCGCAAAGCCCAAATTTAATGCATATTTTTAAATATATTACATAACTTTACATTTTGTTTGATCCTCCGATGGCATGATCTTTTTTAAACTCTTACGTGAAAGTTACATTTTTGCTGTTCACGAACTGATGGTGAACAAGACCAGGACTGTTCTGACCCTCCTTGGTCTAACCATCGGCATTTTTTCAATTATCAGCGTACTAACAGTTTTTGATTCGCTTGAACGATCGATGAGAAAGGGCATAGAGTCACTGGGCAGCAATGTGGTTTTTGTCCAGAAGTGGCCCTGGGCCATGGGTGGTGATTATCAGTGGTGGAAATATTACAAGCGGCCCGATCCAACAATGAAGGATCTTAAGGAGATTCAAAAAAGAAGCATTACGGCAGAGGGCGCAGCCATGTTCGTGGAGGTAAACAGGAATGTCAGTTATTTGGGCAACAGGATAGAAGATGTGAATACCATGGCTATTACGCATGATTTTGGCAAGATCATGCCAATGGAAATAGCAAAAGGCAGGTATTTCACGCCCATTGAATCTAATAGCGGCAAAAACGTGATCATTCTGGGGGCCAATGTTGCAGATAACTTATTCAATATACTTGACCCCATAGGCAGGAAAGTAAAAGTCTTCAACCAGAAACTTGAAGTAATAGGAGTACTGAAAAAAGAAGGAGAGGATTTGTTTGGAAATACCTCTGACGATCAGGTGATCATTCCCATGAATTTTGCCCGCACAGTTCTGGATATTAAAAATATGGGGACCACCATACTTGTGCGTGCCAAACCCTATGTAAGCAACCAGGAACTCATTGATGAGCTGACGGGTATCTTGCGTTCTGTTCATAAACTTAAGCCTTCTGCAGAGAATGATTTTGCCATCAACGAAACCGACATTATCACCCAGAGCTTCGATCAGCTCTTTCGGGTCATTGCCATTGTTGGCTGGATCATCGGGGGATTTTCACTGATCGTTGGCGGATTCGGAATTGCCAACATCATGTTTGTCTCGGTCAGGGAGCGAACCAACATAATTGGCATACAGAAATCGCTTGGCGCAAAGAATTTTTTCATTCTGATACAATTTCTTTTCGAAGCCATATTCCTTTCATTAATTGGCGGGAGCGTTGGGTTACTGCTCGTTTTCGGGGGGTCCTATGTCGGTACCCAGATGCTTGGTTTTGAGATTACATTAAGTTTGGGCAATATAATTGTTGGTCTTGGCACGTCTTCGGTGATCGGCCTGGTAGCAGGATATGTCCCTGCCCTCATGGCCTCGAGGCTGGATCCTGTTGAAGCCATGCGAATGAATGCATAAAAAAAGCACCCCGCAGGGTGCTTCTATATATCTCGCATCGACCCGGTATTTTAATAAAAATACCTTCTGTAGTCTTTAATTTCGGCATTCTTTTCAAGCGACCTGTACATGTAATTATTGTTGATATACGAATTAAAATTCGTTCGCTTCCGATTTGAAAAAGTGGAATAATCATCCAGTGCCGGGGCTATAGAGATCTTATCCAGTTCGATAATAAACAGGGCTCCATTTCCTTCCAGGGCACCCGAATTTTCGCCCTCGTTCATGGCAAACATCTGGCCGAGCACATTGTTTTCAGTGCCAAAACCGGGAAGGTTCCTTGATGTAAAAGTCATGTTATCAACCGTATCAACCTTTACGTCGAATGTTTGTGCGATAGCATAAATATCATCGGTTGCCAGTTCATCGATCTGCTCCCTGTAATAATCTGCCTTGTTTTCGTTTATGGCCCGAAGGTTGAGGTGATCGTTGATTTGATCCATGGGAATATCATTGCTGGGCTCGGTTCCTCCAATATATGCAACGACCAGGAGTTTTCCTCCAATATCGAACAGAGGTGAAACTTCTCCAACCTCCCTGTCATCCCAGAACACCCAGCGAATTACCTGGCGTGTGTTTTCCAGGGTGGGGATATCCCGTTGCATTTCCCGGAGAAACTTGGCTTCTCGTTTTTCAAGCCCTTCATCGATCACGGCCTGGTTGAACTTTTCAACGGTGTTGTTTTCGCCGGCAAATTTTCTTGCTATGGCATAGTATGTATCATAGGTTTCCGAACTATACTCTATCGGAATTTCGATCATGGCCACCCTGACTTTTTCTTTTGCTTCAGAGATATCGGTAATATGGATGATATGGAATCCAAAAACGGTTTCTACCAGGATTACATCATCTTTCTTTCCTTTTATAACGGCATCATTGAAGCTGTGAACCATAAATCCATCCCGGAACCAGCCTAAATTCCCGTTGTTATTTACCACCGAGCCGTCATCCGACATTTCGATGGCAATTTCTTCAAGCTTATCCACATCACGCCTCAGCACATTGTAAATGCTGTCTGCAAGCTGTTCGGCTTCTTCCTTGCTCCGTGTCAGCCCAGGATCGCTTCTGAAGGCGCCCTGATATGCGATCAGTATGTGTTCTGCACTGGCAGAATCCGGGCGCACGTCTTTCTCCATCAACCGGGCCATATACCACGATGATCCGTCTTTATATGGTTCCACAAAAGTTCCTATCTCATCGGCAAACATAAGAGAATCAATCCTCACCGGAAGCTCTCCGGCAGCATACCAGCTGCTGTCGTAACGATTTCCCGGAACATTATTCACAAATTCCCCCGGATTGTTGCTTCTAATCCATTCATGGAAAATCTCATTCGTTTCTTCTTTGATTTCCTGAAGGTCTTTTTCGGAAGGCAGGATATTAAATATCACGTATTCAATATCCCTGGTTTTAGTTGTAACGTACTGGTTTTTAATTTTGTCGTAGATGTCTTCTTTTTGCGATTCGGTTGGCTCCGGCACAAGGCTGTCGGGCAGAACATCATAATTCATACCAAGGTACCTGGCCGTATAAATGTCGGAGTTATTGTGGTAATCTAATTCAGCAAGTGCAGTGGGATAATAAAAGCCCAGGCTCATCAAAGAATTGTACTTTGTAGTCAGTCTGTCGTTATAAATGAACTCCTTGAAATTTTCCCACTGTGCCCTGTCTTGCGGCTGCAACTGGTCAATATTCTGCATGTACCCGACAACAAGGTTTGGATCATATACCCCGTTCTCATTCACGAAGTATTGCCTGATCAGCCTGTGAGGGTCCCTGCCCCTGAGCAGCTCGATCATCTCCTCATCCGTAACCGATATACCAAGCTTATCATATTCCGCCTGCATGATCATTTCTTTCACGCGTTGTGTCCAGGTCTGGTTCTTGATATCAAATATTTCTTCGGCGCTTAATTCTGGCTTCTGCTGGTTGAGTTTTGTAAGCTCAACATTCTTCTGCGTCAGGCCTTCAAATTCTGCCAAAGAGATCGATTGCCCATTGACAACACCAATTTCACGCTTTGTTCCTGGTCCGGAGGAATAACCCAGTACATTCCTGGCCCAGTCGATAAGGTTTGGTCCAACCAAAAAGGCAACAAGAGAAATTCCAACTAAGATAACTGCGATCGCAGAGTGCTTTCTAATATATCCGATTACTGCCATTTCATAGTATTTTTAAGAATTTGCAAAGGTAAAATTTAATTTGAATTGATGAACAATATCAGTGGATTTTTAAGCGCACCTGCTTGATACGGTTTTCACTGGCCTGTAGTATGGTAAAGGTATATTTGCCGATGCTTATTTCATCGCGCAATTCGGGAATGCTTTCGTGATTGTTGATAATAAAACCTGCAATTGTTTCATAATCATCCGATTGGGGGAAACCCATACCATATTTTTCATTCAAATAATCGATTTCCAGTCTTCCCGATAAAATATACTCATTATCAGTGATTTGCTTGTCGGTGAATTCATCTTCGTCATATTCATCTTCAATTTCCCCAAAGATCTCTTCCATGATATCTTCCATGGTAACGATACCCGCTGTGCCGCCAAACTCGTCAACGACTATCGCAATGCTTTTATGTTGTTTAAAAAACATGGACAGGACGTTGTTGGCGAGCATGGTTTCCGGGACAAAGAATACAGATCGCATAATTGATTTGATGTCAGCGGGTTTTTTGAACAGATCGGATGAATGCACATACCCAATTATGTTGTCAATGGATTCTTTGTAAATCAATATCTTGGAGAATCCCGTCTCAATAAAAAGCTTACGAAGTTCATCAAGTGACTCGTTTGATTCCAGAGCCGATATTTCAGGTCTTGGCACCATGCAGGCACGTAGCTTAACGTTGGAAAAATCAAGTGCGTTTTGTACCATTTGAATTTCAGAAGTAACGTCATCCACCTCCAGTTTTTCGCCTGAAAAATTCCTGATATAGTCATCCAGGTCAATTGCTGAAAATACATAGGCCTGTTCGAGCGACTTAATGCCAAATACCACATTTAACAAAAATCCGGCAAATCCGGTAAAGATCCATATGACCGGAAAGGAGAGGTAGTAGAACAAGAATACGGGAACGGCAAAGAAATTCAGGATAACATTAGGGCTTTGGCGAAACAATGCCTTGGGAAGGAATTCAGCCGTGAACAGGATCAGAACGGTGGCAATGATGGTCTGAATAAGCAACACCAGGCTCTCTCTTTCAAGATAATCGGGTAACAGGGCCAGGATATAGGGCGTGAGCAGGTCGGCCATGGCAATACCGTAAATGACCAGTGCCACATTGTTTCCCAGTAACAAGGCGCCGATAAATTTTGATGGGTTTTGATTAAATCTTGAGAATATCCGGCCCGACAATAAGCCTTTGCTCTTATCCAGTTCGATCTTGAGATTATTGGAGCTGATAAAGGCGATCTCCATCCCGGAAAAAAAGGCCGACAATAAAAGGCTTATAAGTATGATCGTAATGTTGTCCATGGTTTATTCTTCCCCCTCATCTTGCACTTCAATTTCCCCTGAAGGATTGATAATCTTGCGTTTTGAGAAGTCCTGTTCTGCTTCCAGTCCATCACCATAAATGACACCATCTTCAGATGATATCTTAACGAATTTATTTGAATAGATCAGTTCTTTTTTCTGATCCCATATGAGTTCTTCGGTATCCAGGCGCTCACCGGTCTCGAAGTTTGTTACCACGACATTTTGCCTGGCCTCCATAATCTCCCGCTTGCGGTAGTGGATTCCATAATTTCCTGTAATGGTTGAGGTTATGTTCATGACAGAATCATAAAAATCCACCCTGAATCCCTCCGGGAACACCATATAGGGATCATCACCCTCGTAGGCAAGCATGACCGGTCCGGTAAGACGTATCTGTACCCTGGCGGAATCACTAAAGGTAAAATCGATATTTCGCGCCGATACATCGGGAATAGTATCGGAGGAAAAATCAATAGCCGCGATCTCTTTCAGATCGTTTTTACATGCAAAAAGCATTACCAGTGAGGATAACACTGCAATGCTTTTAATCATGTAATATGTTTTGAATTCCCTTAAAAGGCGTTTCAATTCCCTAGCGTGTTAATTAATTCTTTGCTGCCCGGACCTTGGTTTTCTCGTTGATCCAGCACTCAACAACATACTCATCCCCCTCATTCAGATTATGGAAGAATATGTCTTCTTTCGGGGGGAAATATACTGAATAGGATATGATCCTGTCGTTGGCGATATCGGCAACACCAGGATCTACCTGCTTTGCCTGGTAATATTTGTCGACAGCAACCCAGTATACTGCCTTCTTTTCCAGGTCAGTACTTCCGCAATTCTTGCTGGCGGCATACATGTCACCGATCATAATATACGGGTTTCCGTCGTCGGGCCTTTCAGCGGCACTTTTGAGAGCATATGCCCTGGCCGAGGCATAGCTTTTGAGATTCCTGTAGCATTCTGCTATATACAGGTAAGAATCTGCCCTGTTATCGCTGTCTTCCAGTTTTTCCCCTTCTTTCAGGTAATCGATGGCTTCGCCGTATTTCTGGTTCTTCATCAACATTTTACCAATGAGGTAGGCAGATTCCGGCGATGGCTCTAATTCGTATAGCTTAACCGTGGCATCAAAATACAGAGGATCCTCGGTACACTTTTTCTTGTCGAGAAGCCTGGTAAGCTTGGTAAGCATTTTAATGTCTTCAGGATTTTCCTGGAATTTTGGAGTGTAGATCTTAATAATGGCCTCACAGGTTGCAAATGGTTCAAAAATCAGATCAATGTTGCTCCGCACATTTTCCCAGTTGGAAAGTTTCCTGGCATTATCTTTATTGGCTTCAATATTGTCTTCTATGATCTTACTGCTGATGTCATAATTGTCGAAGATCATACCTTCTTCTATTTTGCCCTCATCGATCATTTTTTTGGTAGCCCTCATAAAGAATACAAGTACGTCGGGATATGAGTCATCTCCTTCAAGCTCCACGGATTTGGTTAGAATCTCATAGGCTTCTTCATAATCCTTTATGCGTAACTGGTAGAGGTCAACGCCCTTCCGGCCCAGCACAAACCCCTCTTTGCCGAAATTTTCGATGCGTGCATCATACACCATCATAAGTGTATCGATCAGCGCGTTCTTTTTACCGGCATCCTTTTCCCGCTTGATAAAATGCTGAAGCATCTTAACACCGTCAACATAGGTTCCCAGCCTTGCAGCGGGGCATGTGAGAAATACTTTTCTCCACGGCCCGTAGGCATCTTTTACCGCTGAATTTTTGTAACCACTGTTTTTCCACTGTTTGTAGAACTCGCTGTACAGGGAAAGATTCATGATACATTTAGTACTGTCTTCGGGCGTTGCCCCATATTTTGCCTGGGCAGCTACCTTGGAGTTAACTGCAATACCGGCCACGAGTGCCAGTGTGACTATTAATGAAATGAACCTGATTTTCATGTGCATGTATATTTTTGATTAGCGGTACCTTGACTTAACAAACCATCTTTCATAAATCGACAGACCAAAAGTAAATTTAAAAAAATTCTCCTGAACCAGGTTGTTCTTTACTGTTCCCCGGTTGCCAAACTCAAATGCAAAGTTAAGCATTGATTTTGAGCGTCTGAACGGTAAACCTAGTCCAAAACTTATACCAAACTCTTTAATTGGGGTATCATTTATTTCCAGATAGGTGTTTTCATACCTGAAACCTAAGCGGTATTTCATTCTTTGAAAGTAGGAGGATATGCTATTATGCTTGGGTGTGTATTCACCTCCGAGGTTAAAGGAAAGGCTGTTTTGCAGGGAGTCGCTCCGACCGTATGACCTGTATTCCGACCAGTTTCTCCAATTGACATCAAATCCGACCGTAAACTGATTTGCTTTGCTTAAAGAAATCCCTCCGCCTATTCCAACAGGAATTTTAAGCGTACCCTTGGTGGAGGAATTATATGCTACGGTATCTCTCAGGAGCTCAATGGTCCCGTCGGTATTTGCAAAATAATTTTGAACGATATATTTTCTGGTCGTATTCAGCTGGGTGGTTGGCTTGAATACCAGTCCCGCCCCAATTACCATGTCGTTTTTCAGGGGAATAAAGTACTGGGCACCGAATTCGAACATGATATCCGAGATATGGTCAGCATTATCAATTCGCGTGCTGATCATATATAGCGAATCAGGGAATGTAACTCTCCTTCTCCTGTCAATAACCCCCCAGATGTAGGAAGCGTTTACCCCGACAGATAAATTTTCGGTGATCATAAAACCGCTTCCAAGATGAAACTGGTTCAGGCCACCGCTTCCCTCAAAGATAAACCTTGTCAGGCCTACATCTTCCTCTATTTTATCGTCAAAAACCAGGTACCCCACATTACTGAAGGGGATGAGGCCAAAACTGGCCTTCCACCATTTGGTTACAGGAGTTCCGAATAAAATATATGAAAAAGAAGTATAATCGGCCGGCTGGCTGAGATCTGTGGTTTTAAGGGTGTTGTACGAACTGATCCCGGATACATCAAATAAAAACGAAGTTGAGTCGAAACCGGCGTATGATGCAGGGTTTTTAATGTTCAGGTAATTGTCGCTTCGAATGGCAAGCCCGATATTTCCCATACCGGAAAGCGTTGTGCTGTAATTGTTATACCATAATTCGCCGACCCCATAACGGGAATAGGGTGAACTGATCCTGGCCTGCCCACGGGAAATTTCGCTGACAAAGAGCACGAAGAGCAACAGCAGTAGAAAAGAGGCAGCTTTAGTTCTTATCATTAAACTCAAGAATTATATTGAGGCCGGTTAAGACTACGTTTGGGACTGCAAAGATGTTATTTTTTAGGTTTTTATCAAAATAATCAAGATCGCCTCCGCTTAAAATTATTGTTAAATATTCATAATTGTTCTCAAACCTGGAAATAATACCCTGCACTTCAGCCTGTATTCCATTGATCACACCCGACAGTATCGAATTTTCTGTTGTATTTCCGATGAGTTCAGGGTTTCTTATCGGCTCTATTAACGGCAGTTTATCGGTAAAAGTATGTAAAGCCCTAAAACGCAGGTTAATTCCCGGGGAAATGCCCCCGCCATGATATACTCCGTTGTCATCGATAAAATCGTAGGTGATGCAACTCCCGGCTTCAATCAGAAGAGCATTTTTACCGGGGAACATCCGATTAACGGCTACAACGCCGGCAATCCTATCTGCACCAAGGGTTTCAAAGGTTTTATACGCATGGGTTATAGGGAGCCGGGTGCCGGGTTCAAGGATAGTAGTAGGAACCACTGCCTTTATCCCGGCCAGCACCTCCGCTGGCAATGTCCTTACTGAACCGATCATGCATTTTTCTATGCCGGGGTACTTGTTCAGGGCATCCTGGATGTATAATGGATCTATGTCAGGGCCGGAATCCAGGTGGATGATCTCCCCGCTGGAGAAAACAGCTGTTTTCACCCGCGTATTCCCGGCGTCAATTACAAGATTCATGCAGTTGAGTGTAAATAAATCACAGTAAAGGTATGGATTTTATTGGCCCGGGACCATAAAACCCAACAGTTATTAACAATTGAAGTAGCCAAAAACAGCTAATAATCAGAACCTTGGGCCAAAATTAACAAAAAGGTTTCAAAAATTAATTTTCTGTTTTATCTTTGCAGACGCTTTACAGCAAAGGGTGCCATAGCTCAGTAGGTAGAGCAACGGACTGAAAATCCGTGTGTCCTTGGTTCGATTCCGAGTGGCACCACAAAAAACCCCGCCAACCGGCGGGGTTTTTTGTTACTTCTTCTCTCTTCTCTCCCGATCTTCGATCTCCGCTTTCAGTT
>JAZBOU010000141.1:0-14966 GCA_036351275.1 Bacteroidales bacterium | reverse complement strand
TTATCCTGCAGGTTTTCGTATTCCTTTAGTTTCTGTGTGATGGCATTCTTAAGGACCCCGTTCCCGATGCCGTGAATGAAGGTTACCTTCTTAAAATTGTTAGCCATGGCGCTCTCCAGGGTTTTTTCGAAGTGCTTCATTTGCAGCTGGAACATGTCGTGGCTGCTGAGGCCTGCGATATTATCGACGATCTCGCCAATGTGGAGATCAACCACGGCTGCATGCGGACCGACTGCATAGCGGCCGATCAGGGTTTCTTTCTTCTGCTCCGTGGCTTTGGTTTCCACCGGTTCTTCCTCTACCTTAATGGCTTCATGCTTAGCTGCTACTTTCCTGAGCATATCCGGCCCTGCAAGCCTGAAGATGATCGCTTTTTCGTTGATCAGTCCTGAATCCCTGTAACTGCCTTCGCTGCCAAATTTGTTTGCCTTGATATGAAATGACGCATGCAGGGGCTGGTAAGCTGCTTCTTCGGAATGAACCATGATCTGTACCTTGCCATCCGTCCATCCCGGCAGGCCCTCCCGGTCGATCGTATCTATTTCAACGGAAGTCCCCGCTTCTACCGAACCGTAATCGAACCCGAAATACTGTCCTTCATCATCACGCAGGAGCAGGTTGTAAAGAATATCATTCCTGCTGTGGTTAATTATCCTTATATCGATATCGCCGGTGATGTACCATTGCTGGTCATGCGGAACAAAAGCAATGAAATAGCCGGGTGCTTCTTCAGCACTTCGTTTTACCCTGGTTTTCGCCGTTCCGTGCTCAGGCACTCCCGTCCTGACCTCCGTGATGTCAACATTATAATCCTCAGAAAACATCTTCTCTGCCTTCGTCTCGGCCTGCATCCTGATCAGGTCAGAGGTAGGTGTAGGGATGTCGAAACCATCTTCGGTGGCAACGTATACCAGGCTGCCGCTCACCACCTTGCTGACCACTCCGCCTCCTGTTTGATTCAGGAACTTAACTTTATCTCCTACCTTGAACTGCATGACTTTTTTTGCAAAGATAGGTGATATGTAAATCACAGCTGACTTAACGTTGTTTAGAATTTCTTATAAATAATATATATTGTTTAGATGTATATAAAAAATACTAACTTTGGTGAACGATAATATAAGTTATGAAAAGAACGCGTTTATTACTACTGATCATAGCCTCTCTATCCGTTGGGACCATGTATTCACAGGAACAACGTCCTGATACGCTGGTGAACCTGGAGGCCATTGAAATTGTGGGACACGAAGGCCAGCCGGAGGCATTCACTGTTGATAAACTGAACAGGATGCAACTGGATGTTTTGCCTGTTAAAGATGTTGGTACTGCCATGCGCAACATCCCGAATGTAAATGGCATCCGCAAGGGCGGGGCTGTGCTCGACCCCGTGGTAAGGGGGTTCAAATACAGCCAGCTCAACGTGCAGCTCAACGGCGGACAAAAGATCGAAGGCGGGTGTCCGAATCGCATGGATCCTGCTACCGCACACGTAGATGTAGATGATATACGTTCTCTGGAGGTGATCAAGGGGCCTTTTGCGCTTCGCTACGGCCCGAACTTTGGAGGGGTAGTGAACATGAAAACACTGCAGCCCGGGCCCAGCAGGGACTTCCGCATTCATGTAGGAGGATTGATGGGATATGAAAGCAACTGGAACGGGTTCAAGCAACGCCTTTTGGTCGACGGGGGAAACGACAAGGTGTTTTTTTCCCTTTCGGGGAATATGAAGAAATACAATGATTACGAAGATGGAAACGGGAACGTGGTCAGCTCGGCTTTTGACCGCTACAATTATACGGCCCAGCTGGGGGGCAGCCCCTTTAAAAACAATTACCTGATCGTGTCATATGACCGTTCTTACGGCCGGAACATAAATTTCCCGGCACTCCCGATGGATGAGCGGGAAGACAATACACACCTGGCATCGCTCGACTATAAAGCTATCAATATCTCGGAGCGATTTACAGAGTTCAACGCAAAGTTTTACCTGTCAGATGTCAGCCACCTGATGGATAACAAGGAAAGGCCGTTTTCGGATACCGTGGTAGCCGTATCCGATATACAGGCACGCAATTATGGCTTTCGTGTGGATGGCAGCTTTGAATTTGGAGAGAACATTTTTATCATCGGTACGGATTATGAGCACATCCTGAAAGATGGCACACGCACCAAAACAAAGATACTTGAGCCGACAATGCCGATCTTCATCGAAGACCTGTGGAATGACGCTCAGATACAAAATAATGGATTGTTTGCACTGTACAGAAGGTCATTTGGTGACCTGACGCTTGATGCTTCACTGCGTGTTGACTTTAACCAGGCCAAATCCGGTGAACTGAAACTTGAGAAAATGGGCAATGTCATTTATGAGAATGCGGATGTGGAGTCGAACTTCACAAACCTGAGCGCCAGCGCGGGGATCCGTTACCAGCTTGTTGAAAAGATACTTCTGAAGTTTGCTCTTGGGAGAGGGGTACGCAGCCCCGATATGAATGAACGATTTATCATGTTCCTTCCTGTCGGCTACGACAACTATGACTACCTGGGAAACCCGGACCTCGCTCCCGAGATCAATAATGAACTTGATATTTCCGGAGAATTTACCACTCCTGCAGGGTGTAAAATGGTGGTCGGGGGATTCTTCTCCTATGTGCAGGATTACATCACGGCCCGTTTATTGCCTGAATCAGAGGCCAAGCCGCAGACAAAAGGGGTATATGGCGTAAAGCAGTTCTATAATGAGGATCACGTTTACCTTTACGGCGTTGAGTTTACTTATCAGACCAATCCTTCCTGGAAATGGGGAATGAATATGCGGGCAGCCGGCACCTGGGGGATCAACCCTGAAGCTACCGCCTATGTCATTGAAAATGGCGAGGTCACCGGTACGGAAGCGATCGATAATGACCCCTTGCCGGAGATCCCTCCCTTTGAAGGTGCAATAGAGTTGTATTATCGGTTCTTTAAGGGTAAACTCATCCCGGCCCTGGACCTGCGGATGGTCGCAGAGCAGAAAAACATATCTCAGGCATACGGGGAGGATGAAACTCCCGGATTTGTACTGCTGAATTTCAATATCTTATATGACTTTAACGATAATCTCAGGTTAACCGGAGGTGTCTCAAATATTTTCAATAAAGCATATTATGAGCACCTCAACAGGAGGATCATCGGGGGAAAAGGGAACCTCTATGAGCCGGGACGGATATTTTACCTGAGCGTATATTTCAATATTTAATACCATGAAACGCATAATCTATATCATACCTATACTTTTGGTACTTGTATCATGTCAGAAAGACAGGGAGAAGCAGGTCTCTTACATTGTCACAAAAGCAATTTCCGGCTTCGATGTGAATTTTCGCACGGCGGATGGCTCCTTGCTCAGCGAGCACATAGAAACATCCAGTGCCCAGGATGAGTGGAAATACAATTTTACTGCCAATCAAGGAGATATTGTATTTGTTTCGGCAATCTATAACGATATTGCCTCTGCCATCACCGTTCAGATCCTTATCGACGGAAAAGTATACAAACAGGGCTCGAGTGTGCAGGATACGGTAAAATACGTGACGGTGTCGGGAACGGTGCCATTTGAATAACGAAAAACGAAAATCGAAACACGAAACACGAAACACGGTAAACAAGACCCAAGTATCAAGTCTCAAGTCTCGAGTCTGTCTGGAAGCAACCGTTTAATACCTACTTTTGTCTGTAAAGTGATGAGAATACAAAACCTGATAATATTACTGGCAATTGCCCTGGTGTTTGCGGCCTGTAAAAAGGATACTGAAACGGATACACCCGGACCTGCAATGGGCAAGATCACCTTCCGGTTTTTGCACTATTGTGATGGACAGCCACTGGATTTCGATACCAGGAAATATGTAAATGAAGCCGGGAATGAATATATGGTGAATGAGATCCAGTATTTTATTTCTGATGTGAGCTTGCATAAAGCCGATGGCAGTACTTATCTGATCAATGCCTGGAAAGATATCCACTACGTTGATTCCGACATTGCAGAAACGCAAGGCTGGGCTGTATATGACCAGCTGGACGCGGGAGAATACGAAAGCATCAGTTTCACATTTGGTATAAGCGAGGAAAAGAACCAGTCTCTGATGTTTGTTGACCCGCCGGAGTCCCTGATGTTCTGGCCGCAATACCTGGGAGGAGGATATCATTACATGAAACTGAATGGTAAATGGCTGGATACAAATAATTTTGAGCGACCGTTTGATTTTCACCTGGGTATTGGTCAGGTATACGACCCTGTCAGCGGAGCGATCACAGGTTTTATCCAGAACTATTTTCAGATAGAGGTCCCGAATTCCTCTTTTGAAGTGCAGGATGGCCAGACCACAGTAATTCAATTAGTGATGCATGTTGACCGGTGGTTTAAAAACCCCCATACCTACGACCATAATGAATGGGGAGGCGATATTATGCAAACCCAGGCGGCCATGAAACTGGGCTGCGAGAACGGACATGACGTCTTTGAAGTGCTGAGTGTTGGGTTTTAAGTGTTGAGTTAGGTGTCAGGTATAAGGTAATTTGAATATTGTATATTGAATTTTGAATATTGTACATTGATTAATGTATATTAACCTGAAATACAGTTTTTTATTAATCACTCTACTTGCATTGTTCTCTTGCCAGCGGAACGATGATCCCGTTCCCATCCCGGCAGGTGCAACACCCTATGCTATTGATATTCCATTCGGTTTTCCGCAGAAGATGAATATTCCGGATAACAACCCCATGACGTTTGAGGGGATCGAACTCGGGCGTTATTTGTTTTACGACGGCAGGCTTTCGGGCCGCACGCATCCCGATTCCCTGATGAGCTGCGCCACATGCCATTTGCAGGAAAACAATTTTGAATGCGGGATCGACCACCCACAATTTACGAATGGCAGGCCTCAGGGTCTGGGTGGACAGGAAACCCCGCATGTTATGCTTCCGCTGATCAACCTGGTATGGAATGGTAACGGCTACCTCTGGAATGGCTTTGTATCAAAAGATAATTCAAATCCGTCCATGCGGCGGCTCGAAGATATCGTATGGATGACTGTTTCAGACCCGCATGAAATTGCCGGAGACACAAGTATGACAAAAGAGCTTATCGGTTCCATCCCCGGATACCGGGAAATGTTCAAAGCTGCCTTTGGCACTGAGAAAGTTACCATGGAACGGATCAATATGGCCATTGCACAGTTTGTGAGGACGCTGATCTCGGCGAATTCCAAATTCGACCGCTACATGAGGGGTGAGGAGCAGCTTACGGCTTCCGAGCTCAATGGTTTTGTCCTTTTTACTACAGAAGCGGGTGCCGACTGTTTTCACTGTCATGGTGGATTCGGAAACCCGCTTTTTACTACCAATCTTTTTTACAATAATGGAAAAGACAGTGTCTTCCCGGGTGTAGATGATCGCTTTGCCATTACCGGTGACCCGATGGATAAGGGGGCATATAAAGCCACCACCCTCAGGAATATTGAGCTCGCGGGTCCGTACATGCACGATGGCCGTTTTGCTACGCTTTCGGATGTGATCGATTTTTATGCCCATGGACTGCTATGGTCGCCATATATTGATCCCCTGATGCATCATATTGCGAATGGCGGCACGCAGCTTACCCCATCTGAGAAAGCCGACCTGATCGCATTTATCCAAACCCTCAGGGATGAAGAATTCCTGACCAATCCTGAATTTGGCCCGCCCATCTCATTTCCGGAATAAAAAAACCGACAAAAGCACAGGCCCCTGTCGGTCATGGTTTGTAAACGTATGTAAGCAGTTATTGTAGAATAACTTTCTTTAGTATGTTTGTTTCCTCATTATAGATCCTCAGGAAGTACAGCCCTTTTGGCTGGCCCTCGAGATTAACTTCGATCAGGTTGTTTCCATGTTGGACCGACCTGGATTCGACCAGGCTGCCCTCGCAGCTGAAGATCGCCAGTTCCATATCCTTGTTCAGACCTTCAAGGCTTATCCTGAAATTACCGGTGCTTGGATTCGGCATAATGCTCACTTCAGGAGCAGTCACGGTATTGTCGCCAGTACCCACCGAATTGTAAACAAATACTTCCAGGGAGTCGGAAACCCTTGTTCCGCAGGAGTTCCATGCATAGACTTTGATGTATGCATAGCCATAGTAAGTCACGTTCCAGGTAACGGTTGCAGTGATCCCGCTACTAATTATACTACCGGCATTTTCCGGCTGGAAATACCACTCATAGGTAATGGCTCCCGGCGTCGGAGGAATAACCTCATAATTGGATGTCTGTGTCAGGAGCGTGTTTACTTCTGTCGGACCGGTCGGTGTGGCAGGCGTATCCGGCAGGTAATTGAAACTCAGGGTCACGACATCAGTCATGGCTGTCCCGCAGGGTGCTACCGCATAGGCTGTCAAAGATAGCTGCACCGATCCATTGCTGATATCTTCTGGACCCGGAGTATAGGTGGCATTCAGTATGCCGGTATCGTCAAATGTTCCGTCGCCTGCCGTGGTCCATTCCACCGATGACTGGTTGGATGCACTTCCCGACAAGGTATAGGATACATTTTCACAGATAGTTGCATTCGGTCCTGCATTTGCAAATGGCAGCTCCTGGAAAGTCAATACCATCTCATCCGATGCATCAGATCCACAGGGAGCAATTGCATCTGCAGTAAGCGTGAGTGTGGCCGATCCGTTGTTAATGTCGTTGAATCCCGGTGTATAAGTGGCATTCAAGAGGGATGCATCATCAAAACTTCCGTCGCCGGAACTGGTCCAGAGTACCGATGCATAGTTCGTTGCGCTTCCTGCTAGTGTGTAAGTAGTATTTTCACAAATATGCGCATCCGATCCTGCATTGGCCGTCGGCAGCAGTTGTATGCTCAGCACCATATTATCGATTGCATCATTGCTGCAGGGGAGTATGGCAGAAGATGTGAGGGTCAGGGTAACGGAGCCACTACTGATATCTCCGGGTCCCGGAGTATAGATCGGATTCAGGATACCTGCGTCATCAAAGCTGCCATCACCGGATGTTGTCCAGTTCACGGAACCGTAATTCGTTGCGATTCCACCCAGGGTATATGACGAATTCTCACAAATAGCATCGTCCGGACCTGCATCAGCTGTAGGGGCAGGGGCGATGGTCAATTCCATATCGTCTGAGTCCTGCTCACCACAGGGTGCAACTGCATAAGCATTCAACGTCAGCAATACAATGCCGGAGGCTATGTCAGAGGGGCCGGGAGTGTAGGTTGCCGTAAACGATGTTGCATCGTCGAAGCTTCCGTCTCCACTGGTTTCCCAGAGAACGGACCCGACGTTTGTACCGGAGCCTGAGAGTGTATAGGGCGTATCTTCACAGGTCTGGTCATCCGGGCCTGCATCGGCAGTCGGTGGCAAAATGCCTTCTAGACCGCACACGGCAGTTCCAAGTGATACAAAAACCTGGTCAAAGCCCGGGTCATATTCCGGGAATACGCAGATCAACTCAATACCTTCACTGTCGTCCCAGAACCTGTAAATGATCGGATTGCCATCGACAAAACCATCCTGTTCAGATGTAAGGGGGTCGTCAGTACTGGCAACAACAGGTAAAGGTGTTCCAGGGAGAACAGGTCCGCTAAGGACAATCGATCCCACACAAATGCTGTCGCCTGATGTATTCGTATCAAAGATGCCAATTTCATCTCCTGCTTCCAGGTCAGCAGTTCCTATAATCGCTTCATCCACAATAATATTCATTGGCTGGAATAAGCTTTCGTATATAGGAACGAAATGCTGGCCTGCAAGGGGCACTGAGCTTAACAGCATTAAGCTCAGTGCCACAAATATTGCTTGGGCTCTATTCATATCGATCTATCTTAATGAACGATCATTTTCCTGGTTTCGCTCCAGATGTTTCCATTACTGCTGAATTCAAGCTTGTAATAATATACACCTGGTTCGAGACTCGGGTTCTCGAAGGTAACACTGTGGTGTCCCCTTGCAAGTACAGCGTCTTCAAGGATATGGATCCTGCGGCCGGATACATCATAGATGCTCAGCAGCACTGCTCCATCCTCGTATAAACCAAAATTGATCGTTGTATTATTCGTAAATGGGTTCGGGTAATTCTGGCCCAGGTATGCCGGGGCTTTCTGATCGTATTCTGACACACCCAGTGCAGAGATTTCCAGTTCGCCAACAAATGTGCCGAGTGCTGCGAATTCTTTATCGCCATGGAAATGTGTTGACTGGACGTTATCATATACCATATTGTGGCTCTTATCCCAGTATTTGAAGCTGATGGTGTTACCCACAGTATAACCATCAATTTCAGGACTGGCAGGATCGTTACCTGCTGCGATGATCACCTGGTAGCCGCCATATCCCTGGTGGATAGAAGCACTACCTACTTCGAGGTCTCCATCATAAACAGCGATCTCGTCACCGTCTTCCACCTGGAATCCATTGGCAACGATATCCTGTATCACGATATTCATCGGATTGAATGGGTTGCCTGCCAGTGAGAAGAAATGCTCTGTTTTGGGCGCTTCAGGTAAGTCTGCAGGAGCAGTTCCTTTCGTTGGCTGTGTATACTGCAAAGTTGAAGGAGTATTCACATTGATATAATATCCTTCATCCGGATCAAAGTTTCCGATGGTGTTCAACCAGCCATATGGAGGAATATTCTGAATGAAGTTACCTGCCTCATCCATTACCTTTACAAGAGATCCACTGGTAACAAGAGCATTAAGCAATGTAAATGCATCCTGTGATACTTTTATAGGATATCCTGCTATATTCCAGCCGGTTGAAAGGGCTACATCAAATGGGAATGCTACATAGATCCCTTCTGTTGTCAGGGTAGTATTTGTATTCACCTTGATGTAGTAGCCTTCGGTATTGGCCATATTACCAATGGTGTTTGACCAGCCCGGACCGGGGATGAACTGTACGTAGTTCCCGTCTTCATCCTGTACCTTGATCAGTTCACCTGCATCGATCAGTGGCTGAACGATGGCCTGCATGTCAAAGTCGGCAGGTTGTACGTAGAATGACATTATATTCCATCCGAGTGTCAGGTTCACGTCAGCAGTATAGGAGAAGAAGAGGGTCATATCATCTGAAGCCGGCGTGGCACAGGGGGCATTTGGATATGCCGTAAGCGTGAGAACGACCGAACCATCGTCGAGGTCGTCGGTACCTGGTGTGTAGGTTGCGGCAAGCAGTGACGCATCGTCAAAGGTACCGTCTCCCGCTGTTGTCCACAACACGGAAGCCTGATCGGCAGCACTACCCGCCAGGGTATAGTCCGATCCTGCATCCACGATGTCATCCGGGCCTGCGTTTACTGTTGGTGCCCGCTGGATCGTAATGACGATCTGGTCTGTCGCATCTGTCAGACAGGGTGCAACTGCATAGGCTGTGAGGGTGAGCGTTGCAGTACCGGCGGTGATCTCAGCTGCACTGGGTGTATATGTTGTGCTTAACGCTGTTGCATCACCAAACGTACCGCCACCCGTCCAGAGTATTGATGTCTGGTTCGTAGCCGCACCTGACAGTGCATAGGTGCCTGTAGAACACATATTCCCGTCGGGGCCGGCATCAGCTGTTGCAGCACCCTGTATGGTCAGGGTCATATCATCTGTAGCATCAACAGAACAAGGAGCTGTTGCCTCGGCTGTAAGCGTAAGGACAACACTTCCGGCTGCTATATCAGCAGAACCCGGGGTATAGGTAGCTCCCAGAATTCCTGTATCATCGAAAGTACCATCACCGGCTGTACTCCAGGTAACAGAATTCTGGTTAGTTGCTGTACCGGTCAGTGTATGTGTGCTTCCTTCACAGATGGTAGCATCAGTACCTGCACCGGCAGTAGGTGCGCCCTGTATTGTCAGAACAATTTGATCCGATGCATCAGTACAGGGAGCTGCAGCGTAGGCTGTGAGCGTAAGTGTTGCGCTTCCTGCAGTGATCTCAGAAGCACTGGGTGTATAGCTTGTGCTTAAGGCGGTGGCATCGCCAAATGTTCCGCCACCTGCTGATGTCCAGAGCACGGATGTTTGATTCGTAGCTGAACCGTTAAGGGTATAAGAATCCGTCGAGCACATATCATCGTCAGGTCCTGCATCTGCAGTAGGTGCTCCAAGGATGGTCAGGGTCATATCATCGGTAGCATCTGCACAGGGTGCTGTTGCGTAAGCCGTTAACGTCAGCACCACTGAACCTGCCGTGATATCTCCACCTCCCGGACTATAAACTGCGGTGAGGGAAGTAGCATCATCAAATGAGCCGTCACCTCCTGTCGTCCATAGCACAGAAGTCTGGTTCGTTGCCGAACCGGAGAGTATATATGTACCTGTTGAACAGATATTATCATCGGATCCTGCATTAGCTGTTGCTGCCGCTTCAATGGTCAGGGTCATATCATCGGTAGCATCCACACCACAGGGCAGGATAGCTTCAGCTGTAAGCGTCAGCACAACGGAACCAGCAGCGATATCAGCTGAACCCGGCGTATAGGTTGCTCCCAGGATATTTATATCATCGAAGGTACCGTCACCGGCGGTGCTCCATGTTACGGAGTTCTGGTTGGTGGCGCTGCCTGACAGGGTATAATCGCTTCCTTCACAGATGTTTGCATCACTGCCTGCATTGGCTGTGGGTGCTCCTTGAATACTCAGTGTCATGTCATCTGTAGCATCCACTCCACAGGGCGATATGGCTTCTGCAGTGAGTGTCAGTACGACTGAACCCGCAGCAATATCAGCAGATCCCGGGGTATAGGTTGCTCCGAGGATATTAATGTCATCGAAAGTACCGTCACCAGCTGTACTCCATGTAACGGAGTTGTAGTTGGTAGCACTCCCTGATAAGGTGTAATCGCTTCCTTCACAAATACTGGCATCGCTGCCTGCATTGGCTGTTGGACCAGCCTGGATTGTGAGGGTCATATCATCTGAAGCATCCCCTGCACAGGGCGAGATGGCCTCGGCAGTCAGTGTCAGCACGACCGAACCCGCAGCGATATCAGCGGATCCCGGAGTATAGGTTGCTCCCAGGATATTGATGTCATCGAATGTCCCGTCGCCTGCGGTACTCCATGTAACGGAGTTGTAGTTGGTAGCACTTCCTGATAAGGTGTAATCGCTTCCCTCACAAATGCTGGCATCGCTGCCTGCGTTGGCTGTTGGCGTTCCCTGTATGCTCAGGGTCATGTCATCCGTTGCATCCACGGCACAGGGTGACACTGCTTCTGCAGTGAGTGTCAGCACAACGGAACCTGCAGCGATATCAGCGGATCCCGGAGTATAGGTTGCTCCGAGAATGTTAATGTCATCGAAAGTACCGTCACCGGCAGTGGTCCAGGTGACTGAATTATAATTTGTTGCACTCCCTGATAAGGTGTAGTCGCTGCCTTCGCAAACGCTGGCATCGCTGCCTGCATTGGCGGTGGGCACTCCCTGAATGCTCAGGGTCATATCGTCTGTAGCATCGGTGCCGCAAGGTGAAACAGCTTCAGCAGTAAGTGTAAGCACTACCGATCCTGCAGCAATGTCGCCCGATCCGGGTGTATAAGTTGCTCCCAATATATTTATATCGTCAAACGTACCATCCCCTCCGGTACTCCAGGTTACGGAGTTATAGTTGGTTGCACTGCCTGACAGAGTATGGCTGCTTCCTTCACAAATGTCGGCATCGCTGCCCGCATTTGCTGTAGGAGCGCCTTGTATGCTGAGAGTCATATCATCTGAGGCATCCACGGCACAGGGTGAAATAGCTTCTGCAGTAAGTGTCAGTACCACTGATCCTGCAGCGATATCAGCAGAGCCGGGCGTATAAGTTGCTCCTAATATGTTTACATCATCAAATGTACCGTCACCGGCAGAGCTCCATGTCACCGAATTGTAATTGGTTGCACTTCCTGATAAGGTGTGGCTGCTTCCTTCACATATGTCGGCATCGCTGCCCGCATTGGCTGCCGGACCTTCCTGAATAGTGATCGTGATCTGATCTGTAGCATTACCACAGGGTGCATTTCCGAAAGCTGTTAATGTGAGCGTAGCCGAACCGGCAGAGATTTCAGAAGCACTGGGTGTATATGTAGTGCTGAGCTGTGAAGCATTTCCAAAAGTACCGCCACCTGCAGATGACCAGAGTACAGAAGAATAGTTGGTGGCCGAACCGCTCAGTGAATACGTATCTGTTGAGCACATATTCCCGTCAGGGCCTGCGTTTGCTGTTGCCGCATCAACGATGGTCAATACGATGTCATCGGTTGCGTGATCAGTACATGGTGCAATAGCATTCGCTGTTAGTGTTAGGGTAACAGATCCGGAAGATATATCGCCACTCCCGGGGGTATATGTTGCACCCAGTATATTCGCGTTATTAAATGTACCATCACCTGAGGTAGTCCAGTTAACAGATTCATAATTTGTTGCTGATCCCGATAGGGTATAACTACCCGTTTCACAAACATCGCCATCAGCTCCTGCATTTGCAGTCGGGCTGGTGATGCCCGACAAACTCAATACAGCAGTTCCCAGTGATGTATAAACTTCATTATAGCCTGGAACATAAGTTGGAGATACACATACGATCTCAACCCCGGCGCTGTTATCCCAGTACCTGTAAATAATGGAATTACCTTGTGTAAATCCGTCCTTTGCAGGTGTGAGGGGATCATCTGTTGCCGCAGGAAATACCACATTTCCTGAGATAGGTCCCGTAAGTACGATAGACCCCACACAGATCTGGCTTCCGCCATCTACGTCGAATACGGCGATCTCATCCCCCGCGCCCAGGTTACCGGCATCAAGTGCAGCGGCCGATACAACAAAGTTCATTGCCTGGTAGGGATTCCCGGTATATACCGGTGTAAAATGTTGCGCTTTTACTGAACTTACTGAAGCCAGTAATATGCCCAGCATAAAAATGATCAATTGTAGCTTTTTCATGAGAGTGGTTTTATTTTAATCAGTTTTAATTTGGTTAGTTTTCAATAACAATTTGTTTATTTAAATGATCTTTTTGCCTTATGCCTTATAAAATCTCAGAGGCTACTGATGCAATATCATTTTTCGGGTTGCACGGAATTCAGTCTCGTGTCCCGATGCTTCAAGCCTGTAATAGTATATGCCTGATTCAAGCGTTGATGCGTCTATGCCGATTTGATATATGCCTGCTTCATGGACTGCATCCTCAAGTACATTTACTCTCCTGCCTGATATATCGTATACAGATATCCTGACATGTGCTTTTTCTGAAAGTCCGTATTCAATAATGGTGTTGTCGGTAAACGGATTAGGGTAGTTTTGGCCCAGGAAGTTACTCTGTGGCAGGCCATCATCATCAATGCCCAGGCTGCCGATCTTCAGGTCGGCTCCAAAGGTCCCCAATTTTGTAAATACCGTGTTCCCGAACAACTGTGTTGGTTCAATGTCGGTATACAGGAGGTTTTCACTTTTATCCCAGTACCTGAATTCCAGATTTCCGCCTTCATTGAAACCATCATATGAAGGGGTCAGGGGATCGTTGGCACGCAGCGCCAGTAACATGTAGTCAGCCTTGCTGTCGACGATCACCATGCTTCCAACTTCTACATCATTGTCGTACACGGCGATCTCATCTCCGTTCTCAACCTCGAACCCGTCCGTTTTAATGTTCCTGATGATCACGTTCATGGGTGAGTAGGGATTACTTGCGCCGGATGTAAAATATACCGGTGATATCTGCTGAGTGTTCACATATGGCTCGGTGCCTTTTCCGGGATCACTCAAACTTAATGCACAATTCGAATTTACATTAATATAATACCCTTTACCCGGATCAAATGTGTTTATTGAGTTCAACCAGCCGATGCCATCAATATATTGGATGAATCCTCCTGATTCGTTAATGACCTTAACCAGGTAGTTATCATCAATCAGTGGTTGTAGTACAGTCATGGCCGGTTGTGATACATCACAGGGGTAGCCCATGATGTTCCAGCCTGCTGTGAGGGGTATTACGAATGGGAATGTTACCTCAGAACCATTTACATTGAGGGTAGGAGAGCCGTTAACATTAATGTAATAGCCTTCTGTATTGCCCATATCACCTATCGTATTCATCCATGATCCTGCAATGTATTGTATGAACCCCCCTGCTTCATCAGTGGCTTTCACCAGGTTTCCACCATCGATCAAAGGCTCCATGATAATCAGCATATCCGGATCGGAGGGTGATACACGGAATGAAATGATGTTCCAGCCTCCTCCGAGCGGAATGTTCTGGTTGACGCCTCCGGAGCTTTCCACACCGGTGATGCTTAGGTCATCAATAAAGAAGTAATATCCCCAGGTACCTGTATAATTCCATTTAAACTTCACGGATGATTCTCCGGCAACTTCAGCAGTAACATCCTGGTTAAATATCTCAGGGTTAGAGGTCTCCGTAGTCCATTGCTGGAGCTGTGTCCAGCTTGTACCGCCATTGGTGCTGTACGACACTGTTCCGGATTCATTTTGATAATCCCTGAAATACAATTCGAAGTAAAGGTTTACAGACTCATATCCTGAAAAATCAAATTCGGGGGTTACCAGGTCGGCATTCTGTGTGTTTCCGCTACCATATGCATCACTGTTTAATACAGCATACCCGTTATCAGCAGTGGTAGACAGGAAGAGTCCGGAGTAATTAAACTGCCATACCTGACCATTTCCCTGATTATCGATATTATCCCAGCATGCCGGCAGGGTGTATGTACTGAAGTCCTGGCTATACGGCAGCGCATTTATGACACCACAGGCTGTAGTAAAGGATTCTTCTGCCCCATATCCTGTACCCACACCATTGGTGGCATAAGCTTTAACATAATACGTAGAAGCAGGTGTTAAACCACTGGCCGGTAATGCGTACGTGCCATTTGTTACGAGGGGAGATGTTTGTACTGCTGTTACCCCGGGGCCTCCAAGCACCGGATCACTCGACA
>JAZBOU010000140.1:0-5535 GCA_036351275.1 Bacteroidales bacterium | reverse complement strand
TCGAAAGTAAACAGGTTCAAAATTGTCATTGATACACTGGTTGAACAGGTTAAAATAATAGCGCAGTATCTGCCCGTCGGTGGCTTTATCCTCCCGCTGGTGGGTTTGGTCGAGCCCCGAGAGGATCTTGTCATCAGCAAAGACTTCATCCTGAAGCATTTCCCACAGTCGGGCTACTTCAGTCAACTTATCGTTGTTCTCATATATTTCCTTGAGGAAAGCATATGGGATGTCGGTACTTCTGAACCCTAGCGAAAACATCAAATCATCCTTGATCGCATACTTGTTGATTTCCTGTCCGGCAGCGCTGCCTGGTCTTGAATCTTGCGATTGCTCAATCTGCTGAACAGGCTTGCGCGTATTCCCGTCGAGCTCCCTGATCAGCTTCCGCCCCTTCATTTTCCACCCGCGCGGGATCTCAAATCCATTGAAGGTGCTGTTGATGAAGGAGAACGTATTTGGTGCATAATTTGTAAAAGAGATCCGCTTGTCGATGAAAGCATTATCAAGGACAAGGTCCCCCTGTGCAAGATTTGCATCGGAGTTGTGAAATGTAAAGGATCCACCAACAAAACATCCGGTGAAATCCAACACCATATCATGTTGACAATTCCTGAAAGTGATGTCACCATTGAATACATTATGAGAGAGCGATACGGGGTGCATGAACTGCAGGTTGTTGAAGAAACCATGAACGATCTTGTTTTCCTTCATGGAGATCGCACTTTCGAAAAGAATGGTCTTTTCCTTGTAGGTATCAATCTCGCCAATACGGAAACTGCCCGAAACAGCATTGTACTCGAAGTAGATCGTCCCGCGAAACTGTACATCCTCCATGGCAACTATGTTAAAGCGGTTGTGCTGCATCAACAGGTTCATGTTAAAGGTAGTCTTGATATCAAAGCTCTCTTTCTCGTCTTCATAGTGACCGGTTACATAATTCAGTGTACCCAGGATGGTATTATTATACATCCGGTGCCTGCCGTTGAAGATATTTCCTTTGAACTCAAGGTCATTCTCTACCTTGCAATACAGCATCGAAAAGTCGTCCTGAAAAACATTGTTGGTGAAATTCATGTCTTTGCTGACCGTTACATTGTTGCATTTCAATTCAGTTATCTCAGTGAGGTAGCTCACGGTTATCTGCCGGTAGCTGCCCATGCTGAAGGTGCATTCCCCGGTCTTATTCCGGTTGAAACTGAGTTTGTCACTCTGGTTTTGCTTGATCAAGATGCTTTTGCCGCTATCATTGCCATCAATAATGAGTGAATCCTCGATGATGGATGAATGGATCGCGAGCCCTGCTTCCTGCTGTTTTTCCTCTCTCACTTTCCTGATCGTTTCCTCGTCAAGGCTCGCTGCTATAATGTTATTCGTTACGATAATGTCATTGGCGATATTGTCATTCATGTACAGGAAATGCGCTATGCTGTTCTGGGTAAAAAGTATATCACCGGCCCTGGTATTGAGCAGTGAGATCTCAAGCATGGCATTTTTTTCGATCTCTATATTCTTCCCGGTCTGGCATATATTCATTTTAAATTCACCGATATGCTCATTCTCAAAGATCATGATGTCCCTGTCAACGGTAATATTATAGATCAAACAGTAATAGATCTGGCTACATTTTGATATCCTGACCTCACTGAAACTATTGTTGGTAATCTCAAGTGTTTTACAGCTGCAAGATTTCAGGATCAGGTCCTGGATCCTGGTAAACTGTATTTTAAGATCATTCCTTGCCGAGTTGTAACTTATTTCAGTGTTTTTTGCATTTACTGATTTGAATTCCAGGCTCTTGTTATAGGTATTCTTTGCTATATAGATGTCCTTCATTTCTGCATCCGTGAACGAAAACTCACCTTGCACCTGCGACTCCGTGATATCAAGATTTCCTGCCGAGTTCTGGTCTATGTTCATGATCTCCGACAGGAAATTCCTGTGGAAAATAATATTTCCCGTATCCGATTTGATCAGCTTGGTATTTTTGGCAGTATTGTATTCGACGAGCAGGTCCTGACCAACATTGCAACTGTGGAGGAATATTTCTTCCAGCACATGGTTATCCGTGATCTTCATTCCCCTGTCAACATTGATCCTGCTGAAATTTGTATCGCCCAGCTGAAAGCACTCCGTACAATTCAGTTCGGAGAAATTACCATTGGTGATGCTGAGCAACTGCCCTATGTTATTGCTGAAATACATGTCGGATGCCTGCAGGTAGTTAAAGTCGTACTTATCCAGAACAACATTTCCGTTAATGTAAATATCATCCAGCTTGCAGTTATAGAGTTGCAGGTCATTAATAACTTCATTATTGTTGATCCTTAGATCTTTAAGCTTAGAGTTTTTCAATCTAAGGGAGGCCGGAACCTGGTTATCGTCAAAGTATAGATTAAATGCCTGGAGATCATCCAGGTCGATCCCGCTTCTTATCAGGTTATCAGCCATGGAATGGTTGACCATATTCATGGTCTGGACCGTGACCTCACCATGAAAGATATTCCGGTTCAGGTAGGTTTGCTTGTGGTAATTGCATGAGCTGAATACACTTATCCCTTTGATTTCATTATTCGTAAACAGGTTGAAGCTGGAATCTGTAGATATCAAGGTGAATTTCTCACCGATACTGGAGCGGGACAGCCTGATCGAGCCTTTGGTTTTAAGCATCCAGAAATTCAATTCCCCTTTGATCTCCAGCCCTGTCATATTGATGTCATATTTCAGGTTGCAGTCATCTGACTGAAAAGTTTTTGCAGCTTTCAGGTCATCGATAGTGATGGCTTCCAGGTTTAGCAGGCTAAGCTCGGTTTCACCTTCAACATTTACCTGCCGGAGAAAGAAATAACCTTTGATCTCATTATGGTAGGCATGAAAATCGCCACCGCAGTCGATGTAGCGAAACAAAATATCCCTCCCGATGATGTTGTCCTGTATATCCACCTCGCCAAGGAAATCATTCACCTGGCATTTTACGTAACCCGAAACATTGTTGTCACTGATAAAGAGACCGCCATGCAGCTTGGAATAGCTCAGGTGAAGGTCTTCTTCAACTTTTATATCATTCAGGACCACGTCCTCCTTAAATGTACAGCACTCGATGATGAGGGATTGCTTATATCTTGTCCTGGAGAACAAGATCTTGTGGTTAAAGGTTGTACCCAGGAACTGAACATCCTGTTCAAAACTGTTCGGTACGTTCAATACATGTCCGATAATACAGTTTTTAAATGTTAATTTACCTGTAACATTGGATCCGGATTCAAATACAAGCTTATCTATATTACAATTCTCATAAAGGCTGGGCTCCGTGATATCCTTGTTTATGATCAACTCTTCAATGGAGACATTTTTAACCAGTTCACCTTTGCTTTCAGCCTTTTTTTGTCTCTTCGACGGGGTCCTGCCGGCCACTTCATTAAAATACCTGATTTCGGACCCTCTGTTCAACCTGATCTCTGGTTCTTTAATATTACTCAGGGAGGAAAATTCTATTTTGCTTTTTCCGGATATATCTATGGGGCAACGGGTATCGGAAGCAAAAATGCACAAACTCAGGGAACATTTCTCCAAACTGAAGTGCTTCTTCACGTGGGTGCGGATCAGGCTGATGCCGAAATAATTATACAGGCTTTTATACGAGCTTCGTGCTGCCCTTTCTATCCTTGTGTTGATCACATTGATTTTCTCTAAACTGCACTCTGAGAAGGAAAGCGGATAGAAAGTGGAGGTGATGCTGATATTTTCTATGATCAGTTCATTGATGTGACAACGATGGAACGAAATATTTTTCTTCTTGATGTCATCAATTTTAAAGTTTCGCAGGATAAGCTTGTTGGTCTTAACTTTTTTTGCTTCATACTTTTGCTGGAAATCTGTGTAATCCTTGTAACTCTCAATGACGATCTCATCGATGAACAGGTACATTTCCCCATCCATCATGATGTAGCTGCTATCACAGTGTTCGCAATGAAGGATTTTTGCAGTTTTTCCGGGCTCATACGCATTGATCTTCCCTCCGGTCAATGTATCTCCGGAAAAATTTGTTTCAGCTTTGCATTCCTCATTCCTGCAAATAAAATAGTTAACTTCTTCAGACATCTTGCTTTTAATTAAGTTTCTCTAATGGATATTTTTCTTTGCCAGCTACAGTCGGGCTAATTTAATAATTTAATGAAGCCTTCAGCAGGGCATCTCAGCATTTAAAGCTATTTTTACCCATTCAAAAGAAGCAGTGATGATTTACCCCAATCCCATTGAGCCTGAAAAGCTCGACCTGGTCATGCGCGATCAGGACCATGCAATATATTATTCCGATGGTGTAATGAAAACCCCCGGTGGAAATGATGTTGCCGATCGGGACTTGCGCTTGCTGAAACACATGCTGGTCAAGTTGACCATATACAGGGAGATCGATCTGGACAGTGTGAACAGCTTTAGCCTGTTTTGTTATCAGCGTGATTACATGGAGCAGGGCACCGATGTATTATATGCTTCGTTTGACCGGCAAATCGAACAGGACCCTGTGGTCAGGATGGTACTGGACCGCAGTTCGCACCTGCTGGATCCGGAGACGGCACTCAAATACCTTGAGGAACACCCGGCCATGCTGAACCTGATCTTCTGGGGGATGCCGGAGATCGGCCGGCGGCTGAGATCCTTTCTGGATGAATTGTCGGATGGCAATGGTAAAGAGGTAATGGATGAAAAGAACATGAAAAGCTTGTTCAAAGAAGCATATGAAGAGCTTATGCTTGCCCAGAAATCTGCCATCAACCTGATGTCGAGCTTGCATGGGACTGGCCTGTTGCTTCCCCTGATGTTACAGATGGGAAAGATGACACCATCAGAATATTCGACGGCTGCGCTTGCCATTAATCTTCGCCGCAGCATTCTATCATTGGACCCGGATGAAAAAGAGCTTTTTGGGAAAGCAGTTAATGCATACAGCGTGGACCAGGATCAGCCCGAGATCGCCTACCGCGACTTACATTTGCAGGCTATCAGGGCCATGGAGCATACATCATTTTATACGGGTATGAACCATGAACTTGACCCCGGTATCAGGGACCTGATCGGGGCAGGGGAGAGCTATAACCTGGAGTTTAAATCTACTTTCAGATGGGACCTCAGACAGGAGAAGAAAAGCCCGGCCATAGAGCATGCCAGCCTGAAGACCATATCAGCTTTCTTAAACTCAAGTGGCGGCCACCTGCTGATCGGCGTGGAGGACGATGGCCATGTGCTGGGCATTGAGCTCGACAGCTTCGATAATGAAGACAAGTTCCTGCTGCATTTCTGGAACCTGGTAAAATCCAGTATGGGACAGGAAGTAACGCCATATATCCGCACCAGGCTTGAAAAGATCGACGGGGGCACGGTATGCCATGTCAGGTGTATGCGGAGCCCGGCACCGGTGTTCCTGCGTCAAAAAGGTTTCGGAGAAGAATTTTATATCCGTACGGGCCCCAGCTCAGCCAGCCTGGAGATAAGAGAAGCCCTGCAGTATATTTCTGAAAGATTCCCTTCAAAATA
>JAZBOU010000139.1:0-6437 GCA_036351275.1 Bacteroidales bacterium | reverse complement strand
TAGAACAATAGAACAATAGAACAATGACGACAATGTCTACAATGATGACAATGATCTTCCACCGTCCTCCGCATCGTGCACCTATCTTTTCACAAACTTCCCCCTGGCCACAATTCCATTATTATTTTTTAGCGCGGCAACGTACATGCCTTGGGGATAGCCTGATACATCCACTGTATTAATCTTTTGCCCCCTTGATATTAGGATCTCATCCTGTTTGCGGCCAAATAAATCATAGATCAATAGCTGATAGCTGATATTTGATAGCTGATATTTGAAGTGTATGGTTTCTTTTGCCGGATTAGGAAAGATATCAAGCTTAACTCTCGATATTTCATGATCTCCGATACCAAGGCAAATATATGCCCAGGTGTTTTTTACTTCTGACCAGGATGACTGTCCGCAGTCGTTCCAACTTCGGACTTTGATCTGTGCCTGTCCTTCCCAGCCGCTTGCCCAATGCAAACTGGCTATGGTTTGGGAGCTGTCGTATTGGAATGTGCCGGCCTCCGGTGGCACAACCAGCCATTCGTAATACCAGGCGCCCTGTGCCGCTGAAATACTATAGTTTGCTATGCTGTCTGTTGTGATGCAAAGAGTATCGGGGCCGGTAGGGGCAATTGGAGTTGAAGGCATGTTGTTTTCACAGTCTTTTATTACAAAAAACCATGCATCTCTGTCTGGGCTCCCATACATGTCACATTCAACATCACCCCCAATGGTGACCGACCAGGCTAAAATACCAAATTCCTCATCATTCTTTTTTGCTACACAATGATTTCCCCAAAAGCGTTCTTCACGAGTACTGCCGAAGCAATGGTCGTATTCAATATTTCCCAGGCTGTCGAGCTTCACCAGCCAAATATCATATGAATCAGAAGTTGTATGATTGTTGCTCACATCCCCATCTGTAGAATTAGTATTGCCAAAAACTATATACCCTCCATCTTCTGTGGTTGAAATATGTCTGGGGTATTCAATATTACTGCCTCCTAAACATCTTTCCCATTGTATTTCTCCCTGAAAATTTATCTTGCAAATCCAGATGTCATTTTTGGCTTCTTCACCGGCAATACCATGAAATCCGCTTACATCATGGTCGTTGGAATTGGTCCAGGCAATAAAAGCGTAGCCGTCATCCACCTCCACAATATCATATATCACCTCATCATAACTTCCTCCATAACAAAACTGTTGAATTATATTCCCTTCCAGGTCCATTTCCACTATCCAGCAATCGGACTCAATTATGCTCTGATCCATATCGGGGCAGGTGATCATGCCAGCTGACTCATTGTGTCCGCCCGTAACCAGTATTGTATTGCTGCTGGTTAAGATCATATTTATGGCATTTTCGTTATAAACGTTTCCCAATGTTTCTTCCCACAGGATATTGCCATCCGGGTCGAGGCGGCATACCCAAATATCGTTTCCTCCATAATAGGTGCCTACATCGCCTCCGGCAAAAACAATGCGCGACATGAAGATCAGGCCCCCATCGGGGGCAACTATGGCATCGCGCGACTCACCGGCTGCGGGTTCACTACCATAGTTGTTTTCCCAAATTATACTACCCGACGAATCAATTTTAACCACCCAAAACTCCCCCGGGCGTGTGTTCAGGACATCGCCATCGTTGGAATAGGAGCCTCCGAAAAGATAGTAAATGCTATCGTTGGCCACAACAATCTTTTGTATCCAGTCACCATCACTGCCTCCGTAACACCTTTCCCAGATGATATTTCCAAGGCTGTCGAGCTTCACTATCCACATATCTCCATTACCATGATAATTACTTATCCCAGGACCATTTTCAATGATATCAATTCCTAACAGGTATCCTTCAGGAATAGATGTTAAGCACTGAGGGTACTCGCTTGTCCAATCACCATTTCGATAAACACCATAACATTGTTGTAATGTAATATCAGTAACTTGTCCGTTAACGAAGAAAGGCCATATCAGGAAGATTAAGAGTGCTATTTTTTTCATATTCAAAAGTATAAAAAGTGCTGCTGTTTAAATCAACAGCAGCACTTTGAACATTATTTACTTAATAATTAATTTACCAGTAGTGGTTAACCCTGACGTAGTTACTATATACAGGTACACACCGGATTTTATACTTCGTATATCCCAAACATACTGCCCTTGAGTACCATTGAGCGAAGTGCGATGAATTACTTTTCCCCCGGCATTTACTATCTGCAATGTGGCCGTAGGATTATCACCCTTTAACTCATAGTTAAATGCTGCCCATGTGCTTGCCGGGTTGGGTTCAACATTTACCTTTGGGCCGGCCAGATCATTGAATACATCCAATGGGATAGTCCGGTTTTGCTTTAAGGGGATACTTTCATCAGAATATAAGCACTCATGGTAATGGGTATTGTTTACCTGGCTTATGATATTTTGTGCAATGGATTGTGCATGTCCATTGCTGTTGTCAGCATGAGCACCAAGTATTGCCAGTTCTGTGCTGTCGAGCTGAAAAACATTACGGCCATCTTGTTTCCAGGATATTTGTAGGAGCATCAAATTCTTGTAATCATTAAACTGCTGCAAACGATCTCCTGTAAGTTCATACAAGGAAGCCATCATATTTAGTAATGAGGTGGCTGCAGCATAATCTTCTTCATTTAAATAGGATGACACAATTTTCTTGTCGGCTTCCAGGCTTTCAAGATTGCTAAGCCAGTTTCGATAATCTGTTGCATCAAATATTGAATCATGAACAATACTTCGTATAATATCCTGAGCTGCCTGCACCTTAGTGGCATGGTATTCTGCCATTTGCCTTTCTAAAATGGTTTTATAGGTAACGTTTGCAACAAGCTGCTCAAGAATGGCGATCATGTATTGCGGTAAAGGATTCTCCTTTTGCTCAAGGAACAACAGCAATGAGTCTCTGGAGAGTTCGTCAGGGTTTGCTGCCAATATATCAAATATCACATCATCGGGGAATACATCGGTGCGCTCGGCCGTTTCACGCAATACCTCCTGCGAAAGATGAGGTGAATCGCCCAGGAGCTGCTCGCGCAATGCCCACATATCGTCGGGTTGGGCAGTTTGAATATCGAGAAGCTCTGCATCGGTACTTCCTCCGTCAATATATGATTCGTAAAGGCTTTTAACAGCATTGTAATCATTAAGGTTTTGAACGAAATCAAGTTCAAGTTGTTGTCGTGTACTCGTGTTGATCCCGATACCGCCCCCGCCACCGTAATGATCAGGGCAATTGTTATAGCCTACGTCCTGGTAAATGGCAGTGAAGTAAATCTCAGGCAGGGTAAATACTTTTTCTGGCTCTTCTTCATCAATAGGCTCATAATAGAACCAATCAATATTCTGGTATTTTTCGTTACGGAAATGCCATTCGTCAGTTCCGGGATTCTGAGAAAAGGTATTGCCTGAGGATATTTCAGGAGTACCATGGTATGTCCGTATTGATCCATCCTTATTCGGCTCCGCCGTAACAATAAAGTCAATGGCATTGTCAAAATTCTTGTTGCATTGGTATTCAACACCTTTTTGATCATTACTTGAGGTACTCCGATTTACTCCAAAGGCATAATTTCCATAGCTCAAGCCTTCAAGTCTATTATTATAAATAACATCATGATCAGAAGGACATTTAAATACCCTGACACCTGTATATTCTCCAGTTGGAGCCGTACTGAATTTTTCAAAATCATTGTTTTCAATGGCAAAACCATCAGCAAATTGCATGTCGATGCCGATACCATAGGGATTGCTACATCCACCTGTTGTATTGCTTTCCTGGCCAATGTCAAAATATGAGTCTGTAATTACACCCAAGTTAACCAAGTTCGAATATACACCAATAGTGTTATTTGTAAACTCAGCATCGCGGATTTCATATGTATAATCACTTCCTGTGCCATTATGTGCACTTACTGCCCTGTAAAATCCATTAAAAGTACATGGGTTTATATGCTCATCGGGGCATGGCACAACGGGCTGGTCACAATCAGCTTCTACTGTAAAACCGGAGCTATAAGATGCAATACCGTTATTCCATGTGGAGACGCCAGAAGTGGTATTAAGTGTAAAGTCACAGGCAACAAAATCAATTCCATTCACCCCGTGCAGGTCAACATGCTTCCAGAACGTGGCATTGGTGATATAATCCTGATCAAGCGAAAATGTGCAATGCTTGAAGTAGCTCATGTTCTCCCGTGGCATGGTGCCTCCTCCCGGAAGGATCTGAACGTTCTGGTATGGTATAAAATGCGCGGCCTTAGTGTTGTTCGAAAATGTTGAACCATAGGCCTTAATTACTCCACCGGAAGTTCTCCATGGATTAATGGGGTCAAGCGGATTGCATGTAAGCACCCCGTTTTCGGCGTGTTCAATGGTACAGTTTAGAATTTCCAGTACTCCCTGAGGACATGAGCCGTCCGGCATGCGTTGTGGCTCAGATTGAATACCCCAGACTTCAATGCCTTTCCATTTTTGAAATGGTTCGCAATTAAGATTTGTGTACGTAGTACTTTGTGAGATAATTTTGGCACCGGGTTCGATAATTATCTTGCCCTCTGGGCCGAATTCAAGATAGGCGTTATTGATGGTCACAGTAGCCCCGCTTTTAATTAGAACCTCAAATTCAATAGTTGTAATCTCATCGTAGTAGTCTGTCCAGTTTCCGCTTACATTGAATTCAATAAATTCATGTTCATATCTATACGGCTCAATTTCGAAGCTTCCCTGATATGGAGGTGACTGACAATCCGATACCTCATAGGTGTATATTCCGGCAGTAAGATTAGTTAATTCGAAACAGTGTGTATCAGGATCATATGTAATACTACTTACCTGGCCTACTGGGCCATAGCATGTGAGACTATATTCTTCAGGAGGTGAACATGGATATCCACCGCTAATGCAAATTTCTGCAGATCCATCTCCATCATCCGGACAAGTTTCATTTTCAGTCTCTACAGTTACAATTAGTGGATCGTATGTTCGGTGATTTTCGGGAAGGAGGTAATATCTGTTATTATCGAATTCACGATATGTAGCTATCGCATATTCTGGAATGTGAAATACTTCAGGATAAAATAAACCATCCTGCTGATTAATCCGACCAAGGTAAGACCCATCATCTGATACCGCATAGATATGACCATCTGGCGCGGTTTGTAAAAATGTATGCCCATAATTGTCGCTACCATAAAGAATTGAAAGATAATCACCTGTGGTATAATCCATTTTTACTATTCCTTCGTTGTGGCATGACACATATAAAACATTGTTTTCAAGAGATGAAAATTCAATTCCCCCAATACGACCTTTGTTTAAATCATGATCATCTTCATCATCATCTTCAACTACATATATTGTCGATTTTGTTGCATCATTTTGATTAATCCAAGCGATGGTATGACTTCCATCAATCTCTACTTTCAATTCAAGGTTATAGGAAGTAAAATCGTCGGGGGCAAAAGATGAGTTTTCAGATGTGATGATCTCCTCAAATGTATTGACATCAACTCCATCTGGGGTAATGGTGTGAAACCTAAGACTTGCCGGATGACTTTCCCAATCAGCCCAAAATGATTGTGAGGCACTATATAGCTTTCTAATACCCTCACTTTCCTCAGTAATGGCAAATGCAGCATCGGAACCGTTATACACATCTCCTATGACACTTTGGTCGGCCCCAATTTGGTATTCGCTATCTTCATACCAGACATGGTTTAACCGTATATGGGTTTCCAGATTTTTATCCGCAGAATATTCGCAATATATCATGAAGTAATCCTCAGGGTATTGAGGTCTGGAAATGATTTCAAATTCTGATACAAATCCACCAAGTGGCCCGAGGTTCCATTGGGTATTTTCGTTTCCATGAAACAAAAAGTCAGAAACAACATAATAATCAAGTTCATAGTTGCTATTGAAAGCACCATTGCCGATATGATTTGCGGAAGGGATAAGATCAATGGGAAGTGCAACGGTTGAGTATTGCAAAATGTCATTCTCCATAAAATCCAGCTCTAATACTTCATAAGGTGTGTTATTCTCACCAATCGGTATTATCCATTTCCCCAGCAGTTGTGCATTCCCTATCTTCGGGGGAGGAAATAGTGTAACGAGTAAACACGTAAGAAAAATAAACTTTTTCATAGGACTAAAATTTTAGTTAAACATGAATTGATTTTGCACAAAGAGCGGATGCAAACAGCAAATGTTTAACTTTGCCCTGCCTCCTTTCTTTGTTAATGGTTTTATACATTTCGAGGTGTACAAAATATTATTAATAATTAAAGGGGGTATTTTTTACCCAGCTTGTGTTCCCATCCCGTAAATTGCTTCGCGCTTGTATCGTGACTTTATTGCTTTCTTATTCGTGAAAGAAAGCAACATAAATTTACAACAATCCTGTACCGAACGCAAGTGGTGCTATCGTTTTT
>JAZBOU010000138.1:0-17107 GCA_036351275.1 Bacteroidales bacterium | reverse complement strand
TCTTCGAACACATACATTATACCTTAGGTTCGGATATATCCCCTCTCCTTCTTAAATAAATCTCACTTTCGATTAATCATCTTTTTTCTTATTGAAGATAGAAGAATGAAAAAGTGGAGAGTAGATGGCGATAGAGATTTTAGATGGAGAAGGAGAGGAATTTACTTCTTCTATCCTTTGCACTCCGAAGCACAGCGTAGGAGTGATCTGTCATCTTCGACATTTTTCGATTTACACCGGGTTCATATATACTCTTTCTCAATCTGGGATCCGATGGCAGAGATGAGCGCCATCGGACAAATGAAATACCAATATGGTGCAACCGTCAGGAAACCCTGAAAACATCACCTCTAAACATAATAAAACCCATCGGTATCCCCGATGGGTTTTTTAAAGCCCTAAAGAAATGGTGCCCTATCCACACTTGGAATAGCCGCAATTAGAACAAAGCAGGCAGCCTTCCTTGTATGTGAGAGTTCCTTCTGCAGTGCATTCGGGGCACACTGCTTCCTTGACCACGGTTCCGTCGGGGACATATTTTTTCAGTGCGCGTACCACACCATTTTTCCAGGTATTGATCGACTGGCTGTCGAGTACCAGGTTATCAACGAGATCAACGACGAAATGCAGTGGCATGCCATGGCGGAGGATGCCGGAGATCAATTTGGCATAATTCCAGTATTCCTTGTTGAATTGCCTTGACAATCCTTCCATGGTGATCCTGTATCCGTCAGCGTCTTCAAACTGGAAGTCATATTGTGTTGCCTTGCGCCTGTCAGTTTTCTTGTTCTTGATCACCCATCCTTTTTCTACCCAGTTGGGAAGGAAAAACCCTTCGGCCTTACCGGTGAATATCTCGTAAGGGCGTTCGTTCAGGATACCAACAACTGCCACCCATTCCTCTTTGTTATTCATGAAGCGGACAACGTCGGCTTCCAGTATTTTGGGCCGCGGAGGGGCGTTGTTCTCAATGATGGCTTTATTATTCTGTTCCTTTTTCTTGTCGTCATTGCTTACCAGCACTCCCGAGCGTGATCCTTCACGGTAAATGGTCATTCCCTTGCAGCCGCTTTCCCAGGCAGTCTGGTATACCTCGCTAATCAGTTCTTCTGTAACATTTTCAGGCACATTTACGGTAACACTGATCGAATGGTCGACCCATTTCTGCACAGAACCCTGCATCTTCACCTTGCTCACCCAGTCAATATCACCGGATGTTGCTTTATGATAAGGTGATTGCTTAACCAGTTTATTCAGTTCCTTTTCGTCCATTTGTTTGGCCTCTTCGGGCTTTATTCCCTGGTTTTCAAGCCATATTTCAAACTTTGGATGGAACACAATGTATTCTTCCCAGGCATCGCCAATGTCATCCGTAAAGGTAATATTCACATTCTTATCGTTGGGATTGACCTTTCTTCTTCTCTTGTAATTCACCATGAACACCGGTTCAATGCCTGAACTGGTTTGAGTGCAGATACTGACCGATCCGGTCGGTGCAATGGTAAGCATGGCAATATTCCGGCGGCCATACTTTTGCATTTCTTCATAAACCTTAGGGGCATTGTCGCGAATGCGTTGAATAAAGGGGTTGTTTTTCTCCCTCTCAAAATCAAAAATAGGAAATGACCCGCGCTCGCGTGCAAGCTTAACGGAAGACCGGTAAACTTCAATGGCAAGCAGTTTGTGTACCTCTGTGGAAAAATCAATTGCAGCGTCAGAACCATACCTGGATCCCAGAGCAGCGAGCATATCACCTTCCGCAGTAATGCCTATCCCGGTCCTTCTCCCTTCCAGGGTTTTCTTCCTGATATTATCCCACATATTGCGCTCAACCCTTTTGATCTCAAAGGATTCAGGGTCGTTGTCGATCTTTTCAATGATAGCGTTTATCTTCTCTGCCTCAAGGTCAATGATATCGTCCATGATCCTGAGTGCTTTGCGTGCGTGGTCGGTAAATTTATCGCTATTGAAGATGGCATTTTCCGTGAAGGGCTCATCCACATAGCTGAACAGATTTAGTGCGAGCAAGCGGCAACTGTCGTATGGGCAAAGAGGGATTTCTCCGCATGGATTGGTGGAGACGGTCTTGAATCCCAGGTCGGCATAACAATCCGGGATGGCTTCATTGATAATGGTATCCCAGAACAGCACACCCGGTTCAGCAGAAGCCCATGCATTGTGAATGATCTTATCCCATAGCTTGCGGGCATCAATTTCCTGGACGAAGCTGGGGTTTGGAGAATCAATGGGATACTGTTGCCTGTACGGTTTGTTTTCCTTTACCGCCTGCATGAATTCATCATCGATCTTAACTGATACATTGGCTCCCGTGACCTTTCCCGCTTCGAGTTTTGCATCGATAAAGCGCTCGGCATCCGGATGCTTGATCGAAATGGTCAACATTAGTGCACCCCTTCTTCCGTCCTGTGCTACCTCCCTGGTTGAGTTGGAATACCTTTCCATAAAGGGCACGATCCCCGTTGATGTGAGTGCGGAATTCTTGACGGGACTGCCTGTCGGGCGGATGTGTGAGAGATCATGTCCGACCCCGCCACGGCGTTTCATCAGTTGTACCTGTTCCTGGTCTATCTTCATTATACCACCATAGGAATCAGAGGTTCCTTCGTTGCCTATGACAAAGCAATTCGACAGGCTGGATACCTGCATATTATTCCCGATACCGGCCATCGGGCTGCCCTGTGGGACGATATATTTAAAGTCCTTTATCAGCTCATATACCTCCTCAGCCGACATGGGATTTGGATACTTCTGCTCGATCCGTGCAACTTCATTCGCAATGCGCCGGTGCATATCATCCGGGGTGAGCTCATAAATATTCCCGTCGCTGTCTTTGAGGGCATATTTATTCATCCAGACATTGGCGGCAAGTGTATCTCCATTGAAATATTCCGTCGACTTCACCAAGACTTCTTCGTGGGAATGTATCTTCAATGATTTGGCCTGATTGATTTGTTTAGTTTGCTGTGAGTCTGTGGTGGTTGGTTTGCTGGTTACCTCTTCCGTATTTTTTCTAGTTTCCAGCTTAGTTCTTTCTTCTAAAACCTCATCATAAAAATTTTCCCCTTTCTGCTCTGTTTCTTTGTCGACATTGACAAATAAATCATTTTTCAACTCCATAATCTTCTTTTTGAAAATTTTTAAATCTCCATATCCCTATTTTTC
Organism: Bacteroidales bacterium; assembly: GCA_036351275.1. Taxonomy (GTDB): domain Bacteria; phylum Bacteroidota; class Bacteroidia; order Bacteroidales; family B18-G4; genus B18-G4. Next base: position 13,924 of record JAZBOU010000138.1, on the reverse strand, counting down.
AACGGCTTAATATTTTAGAAAGGGCTGCGGAATTTCCTCACTAATATACGTTATAATACTCGGGGCAAATCAATTATTTATTAACAGAAAGTCGTTGAAAAATTCTAAATGCTTGAGGGCTTAGTCTGTAGGCTACAGATTTAATTTTATTAACATTTTCTTAATAATTTTTTAATCCTGAATAATATTTTGGCAAGCCTGTTTAAATTTCACAACACGCTGATTTACAATTCTATAATAAAATACTGTCGTTACAAAAATAACAAAATTAATGTGCCTGCAACCAGTTATCACCTGTATTGATATCAACCACCACAGGAACCGTCATGGGGATGGCTGTGCGCATTTTTTCTTCGACGATTTTCTTGAGTTTTTCGAGTTCCTCCAGGTCAGCATCAAACACCAGTTCATCATGCACCTGGAGGATCATTTTCGATTTCATTTTCTCTTGCTGCAACTGCTCCTGAATTTTGATCATTGCGATCTTGATCATATCGGCCGAAGATCCCTGTACAGGTGCATTGATCGCATTTCGCTCGGCAAACCCCCTTACCGTTGCATTTGAAGAATTAATATCACGCAGGTATCGCCGCCTTCCCATGATGGTTTCAACATAGCCGTTCTTTTTTGCGAAATGTATGGTGTTGTCCATATAGGTTTTAACCCCGGGGTACTTCTCAAAATACTGTGCGATAATATCGGCTGCCTCCCTGCGCGGGATGCGCAATCTCTCCGATAAACCAAAGGCTGAGATTCCGTAAACGATACCGAAGTTAACCGTTTTGGCACTCCTGCGCATTTCAGGGCTCACTGCTTCCAGTTCAACCCCGAAAATGCGTGCCGCAGTAGCTGTATGCACATCCAGGCCCTTCACAAAAGTGTCGATCAGAGCGGGATCTTCACTGAGCTCAGCAATAATGCGCAACTCTATCTGGGAATAATCAGCGGCCAGCAGCGTGAATTCTTCATTGCGGGGCACAAAGGCCTTCCTGATCTCTCTTCCCATTTCTGTCCTGATGGGAATGTTCTGAAGGTTGGGATTATTGGAACTCAGCCTGCCTGTTGCTGCAACGGCCTGGTTATAGGAAGTATGTATCCGGTTATCACGCGGGTTTATCATTTTCGGCAATGCATCAACATAGGTCGATTTTAATTTAGTCAACGACCGGTAATCAAGGATCTTGTCGATGATGGGATGCCTGTCGGCCAGCTTAACCAGTACATCCTCGCTTGTTGAGTATTGCCTGGTCTTGGTCAGTTTTGGCTTATCAGTCACCTTTAGTTTTTCAAAAAGCACCTCTCCCAGTTGCCTGGGCGAGGCAATATTGAAATCCGTTCCCGCCAGATCTTTGATCTCTTTCTCGAGCCCAGCGATCCCATCCTGCAATTTCTTTGAAAAATCGGATAGTGTAGCGGTCTCTATCCTGACTCCTTCTGCTTCCATTGAGGCGAGGACCGGGACCAGGGGCATCTCGATATTATGGAACAGGTCAGTCGTTCCCGTTTCTTCCAGCAGGGGCTCGAAAACACCTTTCAGCTGCAGGGTTATATCGGCATCTTCACAGGCATACTCCTTCAAGCGGTCTAATGCAACCGTCCGCATACTTAACTGATTCTTGCCTTTCTTACCGATCAGGTTCTCGATGGGTACCGGACGGTAATCGAGATAGGTCTCTGCAAGAAAGTCCATATTATGCCTGAGGTCGGGTTCGATCAGATAGTGCGCGATCATGGTATCGAACAGCTTGCCCTTTACGTGTACATCATACCACTTAAGAACTGAAATGTCGAATTTAAGGTTCTGCCCGATCTTTTCAATCTTCTCATCTTCAAACACCCCGGCAAATTCAGCAACCAGTTCATGTGCTTCCTGGTAGTTTTCGGGTATGGGAACATAAAATGCTGCTCCTTTCTTCATCGCAAAGGACATACCGACCAGTTCTGTGTCGTTGGCATCCACACCTGTTGTCTCGGTATCAAAACAGAAAGATCCGGCCTTTTTGAGTTCTGTTATAAGTGCTTTCCTCAGTTTTCCGTTGTCTGCAAGCTTGTAATCATGCTTAACCTGGTGTATATCCAGCAACTTTCTTTGCGGAATGTCTACTCCTGCATTGCTGAAAAGATTGTTGTCAGGGTCTGATTGATCCGCATCCTGCTGGTCTTTTTCTTCAGGTGCAGACTTGAATACACGGCTGGCAAATGTCCTGAATTCCAGTTCATCAAAAAGTTCCTGCAAAGCTTCCCGGTCAGGTTCGTTCTTTTCGAGTTGCTCCAGATCAATTTCTACCGGAACATCAAGTATAATGGTTGCCAGTTGCTTTGACAATAAGGCTTGCTCGGTGAATTCCTCAACGTTTTCTTTGAGTTTTCCCTTCAGCTTATCCGTATTCAGCAGCAGGTTTTCCACACTCCCGAATTCCCCGATCAGTTTGGATGCTGTTTTCTCCCCTACCCCGGGAACTCCGGGTATATTATCAGATGTGTCGCCCCACAACCCCAGGATGTCGATCAACTGGGTTGGCTCATTGATCTTATACTTCTGGCAAATCTCATCAACACCCAGGATTTCAGGTTTGTTTCCCATCCTTGCGGGTTTATACATAAAGATGTTGTCGGAAACAAGCTGGCCGAAATCCTTATCGGGTGTCATCATAAATACCTTGAAACCTTCTTTTTCGGCCCGTTTTGCAATTGTACCAATAACATCATCTGCCTCATATCCGTCCGACTTAAGTACGGGAATATTGAAAGCTTCAGTAAGCCTGACAATGTATGGTAACGAAAGTGCGATATCTTCAGGCATCCGCTCCCTGTTGGCCTTGTATTCAGCAAATCCCTCCTCCCGCAAAGTGGGAGCCATTGTATCGAAGGCTACACCGATGTGTGTGGGGTTTTCATTCTTCAACACATCCAGCAAAGTATTGGCAAAACCCAATATGGCTGATGTGTTCAATCCTTTCGAATTAATGCGTGGATTCTTGTTCAATGCAAAATAAGCCCTGTATATCAGGGCCATGGCATCGAGGAGGAAAAGCTTCTTATTTTCGGCCATAGCACAAAAGTAACATTTTAGGGTTTTTATGAACAGGCTTCACTTGATAAGTTCTTGAAATCCCTTGTTATTTTCACATAAAAAAATTGTTGTTTTATGGTCAAATCCATCGTTCATGCCAAGAAAGAAAAAGCAAAAAAAGATCTTTGTCCTCGATACCTCCGTTATCCTTTACAACCACAATGCCATTTACAGCTTCGAAGACAATGATGTAGCCATTCCCATCACGGTACTGGAAGAACTTGACTATTTTAAAAAGGGAAATGAGACCAAGAATTTTGAGACGAGGGAGTTCATACGGATCATGGACAGGCTCTCCAAGAACAATTCATTGCAGAACTGGATACCCATCGATCGCCCGAAAGCAGGTTATTTCAAGGTAATCATGCAGGAGCGTGCCGATTCACTTGATGCTACCAAGGTATTTGGGGAGAACAATGCCGACCACAGGATCCTTAATGCAACCCTTACCATGGCAGAAGAACATCCTGAAAAGAAAATTACCCTGGTAACCAAGGATATTAATTTACGGTTGAAGGCAAAGTCGCTGAATATCCCTGCCGAGGATTTTGAAACCGGAAAGATCAAGGATCTTGAATCATTATACACGGGGCAGACTGTGATCGAAGGTCTTACAAAAGAGCTTATTGACGAGATATATGCCGAGGGCTTCTGTATGGCAGAGGATCTCGGGATCAAGGATCCGATACCGAATCATTATTTCATTCTCAAGAATAATCGAACCTCGGCACTTGTATTTTACAACCCGGTGCTGGAACGCATTGAGCGAATAGAAAAGACACCTGCCTACAGGATCACACCCCGAAATGCCGAACAGGTATTTGCCCTTCATGCCATAACCAATCCAAAAGTAAAGCTTGTAACAATGCAGGGGGTGGCAGGAACAGGAAAAACGCTGCTGGCACTAGCCGGGGCACTCGATCAGAAACGCAATTTCAAGCAAATCTATCTGGCCAGGCCGATCGTTCCACTCAGCAACAAGGATATCGGGTACCTGCCGGGCGATATTGCTTCAAAATTGAACCCTTACATGGAGCCCCTCTGGGACAACCTTAAGTTCATCCAGAACCAGTTCAATGAAAAGGACCGTGAATTCAAAAAGATCAGCGATGCATTGGAGCAGGAAAAGCTGGTGATCACCCCGCTGGCATATATTCGCGGAAGAAGTATTTCCAATGTATGTTTCATTGTGGATGAAGCCCAGAACCTCACTCCGCACGAGGTAAAGACCATTATTACACGCGCCGGTGAGAACACCAAGATCATCTTTACGGGCGACATTTACCAGATCGACACGCCTTATCTCGATTCGCAAAGTAATGGTTTATCTTACCTGATCGACAAGATCAAGCATCATGAGATCTACGCACATGTGCGGTTGGAGAAAGGGGAACGTTCGGAACTGGCCAACCTGGCAAACGAATTGTTATAGGTGCAAGTAGCAGGGAACAAGGTTCAGGTAAGTAGAAATCAGAAAACGGAACCTGGCAGCCGGTAGTGGGAACTCCCTAGTTTTTTTCACGGTATACCACATTCAACACCACGGAGCCCACAATGCCAAGGGTGTTTTTATCGATCGATTCCATGTTGTCATTCACGGTATGCCAGTGTTCGAAAAAACTCCCTCCTTCATTATCGTTCTCCAGATGGATGATGTTTATGGTCGGGATATTTGCAATGGTATTTATGAAATAGTGATCATCGGTGATATAGCTGCCGTATTCCTGAGGAAAATAACTTCCATATCCCAGTGTATTGGCGATATCCCATACTTTTTTCACCCTCGCGGGGGCATATGTCATGGAGAAACCCTCCATAAGGAAGGTAGCATCTTTTACACCGACCATATCGAGCAGTATACCATATCGTGCCCGGTATGCGGGTTTATGGGGATTTCGCGACCAGTATTGTGATCCCAATCCCCAGGTCTCGGTAGCCCCGGACTGGGCATCCTGCGGCGGACCATAATCTTCAAGATCAAAGAAGATAATATCAACACCAATGGCAGGATTTTGCAGGCTGAACTGACGCGCTGTCTCGATCAGTACACCAACGCCACTGGCTCCATCGTTGGCCCCGTCGATCGGTTTGTCATGGTTGGCATCATCCGGATCATGATCTGCATAAGGCCTGGAATCCCAATGTGCACAAAGTAAAACACGCTTTTTATTTTGTTCATTGAATGAAGCGATGATATTCTTTCCCCGTAATACCTTCCCATTATAGGCCCGGGCTTTGAATGCCTGTATGATGACCGTATCGGCAAAGCGTTCCATTGTATTTTCCAGCCATTGTGCGCAGGATGCATGCGCCTCTGTTCCCGGTACCCGGGGGCCGAAATCCACCTGTCTTTCAACATAGGCATAAGCCGAATCGCGATTGAAAACAGGCACTTGGATCTGCTGTTGCTTTTTTTCTGATGTATTTTTTACAGGTCTCTCACTGTATCCGCATGCATACATGATCACCATCAGGATGATAAGAAGCCGGGCTGAATGATTCTTCATATCATTTCATATTTCCTATTTCACAATATCTGAAGGGTTTCCGAATATTTCAGAGAAGACAAAGGTAGCCATTTCTTTACGTTCCCTTTCGGCGACTTCGGATTTTCGCATGCGTGGATGCAGGAGGGAGGGATCCCCTATGTATCCTATCGCTGTTACGCTGACGGCCCTGACATTATCAGGAAGTGAAAAGAGTTCGGCTGCTTTCAGGGCGTCGAAGCCCGACATCTGGTGCACATGCAGGCCTTCTGCCATGGCCTGTACACTTAAGTGTGCCACAGCCTGGCCGGTATCATACTGCCAGGTTGAAAAAGGTTTACCATCTTCTCCTGCAATGCGTCCGCAGTTCAGGATCAGAACAGGTGCAAGCTTTGTCCACAGCTGGTTGAACTCGACAAGGGTACTGAAGATCTTTTCATATGTTTTACCACCCTTCATCCCTATGATAAACACCCAGGGCTGCAAATTAGAAGCTGATGGCGACCACCGTGCAGCCTCAAGAATGTTCTTAAGCTTTTGCTCTTCCACGGGCTTTTCTGCGAAAGCTCTGGGGCTCCATCTTTTTTTCAATAAAGGGTGAATTTCATTGCCGTTGGTTTTCGCTTCTTTGTGCATAATTAAAATGTTAGCGTGAATGTAGTTCCTTCGCCGGGAGTTGATTTGACCCCTATGGTCCCCTTATGCAGGTGCATGATCTGCCTGGAGAGGCTCAGGCCAATTCCGGATCCATGTTTTTTAGATGTAAAAAAGGGCATGAATATCTTGTCAAGAAGATCAGGTTTAATCCCGACACCATTATCTTTGATCTCAACTACTATGCGGTTGTTGCTGTTCATGGTCGCCAGCACATGGATCTGGCCATTCTCCCTATCTTTCACAGCATCCAAAGCATTCAATATCAGGTTGATCACGACCTGGTCGATCAGGTCAGGATCGGCTGTGATCATCATATCCGGCGGAAAGACCCGGGTAGTGCAGATGATGCCCAGATCATTCATTTTTGGCTTCAGCAGACGCGCAGACCGATCAAATATTTCCGCTACCTTGAAATACCTGAAGTTAGGCTTGGGTATCCTGGTGAGGTTGCGGTAAACTTCTACGAAATTGAGTAATCCCTGGCTTCTTTTCTGAATAGTGTCGATGGCCCCCTGAACACCCTCCAGGTCTTCAGAATCGAGTGCCTTAAGCAATAACTTATCCCCGTCCTCATCCAATAACATTTCCCTCACGGTTTCCGCCAGTGATGAGATTGGTGTAATTGAATTGGTGATCTCATGAGTAAGCACCCGAATGAGCTTTTGCCAGGATTCTATTTCTTTCTCGTCCAGTTCAGAACTGATATTCTGCAGGCTGACCAGTACATAATCTTCTCCGCGCATCCTGAATTCGGTGGCATAAACCGAGACCTGCAATAATTCATCGTTTAAAAACAGGCGAATAAGGGAACTTTCTCCGGATTTCATTTCCTGCAGTGTTTTCGGCAAACCCTCTTTCACGTTTTCCAGGTCCTCAATGAAACGAACGTTCCTTATCTGAAGCATACGCTTAGCGGCATTATTAAACAGATCCACCTTGCCATCTGCGCTAAATGCAATTATGCCGATATTAATATGCTGTACGATGGTTTGCAGGTAATTGAAATGTTCTTCTTTTTCAGCCCTGTGCTTTTTGAATTCCTCGATTACATCCATAAATGCACCATTGAGGGTTTCAAAACTTTTGCCCATTCCACGGGCCGTAAAAGAAGTGGAAAAATCAGCATGCCGTATGCTGTCAAGGAATTGTGTCAGCCGTTTATTTGTTTTCTCAACATACCTTATCAGGACAAAGACCTGGTAAATAATAAGCACAACAAGGATAAGGGCTGTTACACTGTATCTTGTATGGTCGATCAGGTAGAAGAACAGCAGGAACGAGGTTGCCAGGAGCAACAAACGTACGATTACCTGTATCCGAAAATGTTTAAATACCATACTTTTCGATCCTTCTGTAAAGCGATGCCCTTGTTAATCCCAGTTCTTTCGCGGCTTTACTGATATTGCCGCCATGCTTATCGATCACTTTGCGTATAAGCATTTTCTCCGTCTCTTCCAGGTTCATATTGGAGGTGCTGATGCTGTCAGTGCTGTTCTCCTCTACCGGAGTAAGGAAGAAGTCGGATGGCTGGAGAATGTTCGATTCGCTCATGATTACAGCCCTTTCAACAGCATGCTGTATTTCCCTGATATTTCCGGGCCAGTTATGTTTCTCAAGCCTTTTAAGCGTTGAGGCATTGAGTCGCTTGGAAGGCATTTTGTATTTTCTGGCATACACTTCAAGGAAATATTCAACAAGTTGAGGAATATCTCCTGTTCTTTCCCTGAGCGGAGGCACATGGATCTCAACGGTATTGATCCTGTACAAAAGATCCTGCCTGAACTTATTTTCATTTACCATCTGGTACAGGGGCATATTGGTAGCACAAACAAGGCGGACATCAATCGGAATCTCCTTGTTCGTACCCAATCTGACCACGTTCCTGTTCTGTATAACACTCAGCAGTTTCGATTGCAGGCCAAGCGACAGGTTACCGATCTCATCCAGAAAAATAGTTCCTTTGCTGGCAGCTTCAAAACGGCCGGCACGGTCTTCCTTTGCATCCGTAAAGGCGCCCTTCTTGAAGCCAAAAAGTTCACTCTCGAACAAGGACTCACTGATCGCCCCGAGATCAACACTGATAAAAACCTCATCCTTCCTGGTTGATGCCATATGGATGGCTCTTGCGATCAATTCCTTTCCCGTTCCGTTCTCACCCAGTATCAATACATTGGCATCGGTGGCGGCCACTTTGCTAACCGTATCCATCACCTTCTGCATCTGTGGGGAATCACCAATTATTGAACGATGTGATTTGTTCTGATCTGCGATCATCACTTTCTGCCTGGTCTTTAGGTTCTCAAGTTCTACTTTCGACTTTCTCAACTCAAGAGAGGTGGAAATGGTGGCTACGAGCTTTTTATTATCCCAGGGCTTTAAGAGGAAATTTGTGGCTCCTTCCTTGATTCCCTGAACAGCCAGTTCGATATCACCGTAACCGGTAATCAGTATCACAACGGTTGCAGGATCGATCTCAAGGATTTTATTCAACCACATAAAGCCTTCTTTTCCGCTTGTTGCATCACGGGAAAAATTCATATCCAGCAAAATGACATCATATGTCTCATTCTGCATCAGGCCCGGTATATTTTCCGGATTCTCTTCGGTATGTACGGTATTGAAATGTTGCTTCAGGAACAATTTTGCTGCAAGTAGCACATCCCTGTCATCATCAATGATGAGAACCCTGGCTTCCATTTTATTCATTGGTATAAATTTATTTATAAATGATAATTACATATTACCAATTATCGTGCAGGAAAATATAAACACTTGATCCTGAGGCCTTCTTTTCTGCAGTAATATCTTGGACGGCTATTATATCATGTAAAAATAGGAATAATGTTCGTATTTGTACAGAAAGATGAACGGATCTGAACACATCACAGTACAATATGCAAACAAGCCTTGCCTTACGACCTGATTTAATGGCACTTGCAATTCATGGCACAGATTTAGTTAAAATATGTTAAACCAAATTTTATTGAAATGGACCGACCTATCGAAAAAAAGAAATGGACATTGAAACGCATCCTGACCATTGCGGCAATTGCTGCTTTCCTCATGTTTCTGGTCTACATATTCTTTATCAGGGATAAGCAAAGCCGTTTATATGTGAACAAAGACCAGTTGAGCGTAGCCACTGTGATGGAGGACAAATTCCAGGAGTTCATCCCTAACGACGGGGTGGTTTTCCCCAAAAATACAGTTTATATCGATGCCGTAACGGGTGGCATTGTTGAAGCCGTGTATGTTGAGGATGGCGCCATACTGAAAAAGGGAGATCCCATCCTCAAACTCATGAATGCAAATATGGAACTCTCCACCATGGAGCAGGAGACACGTATGCTGGACGCGATAAACAATCTTCAAAACACCAAGATCCAACTCGAGCAGGGTAAGTATATTCGTGAAAAGGAGATTGCAACCCTCACTTACCAGCTGCAACAGGCAGAGATTGATTATAATCGTAAAAAACAGCTCTTTGAAAGCCAGGTCATTGCCAAAAAGGATTGGGAAGATGCAGAAAGGGAATACTTTGGATTGAAGCGGCAACTTGAGCTCAGCAAGGAACTTCAGAAACTTGATTCGATCTTTGCTTATTCCCAGATCAAACAGATCAACCAATCCATCCTGCGAATGGGAGCAAACCTGGAACTTCTCAGAAGAACTATTGAGAACCTGAACATTAAAGCTCCCGCCAACGGGAAATTATCTTCTTTCAGTGCTGAAATTGGAGAAATAAAACAGGCAGGTGAGCACCTGGGACAAATCGACATGATGGATGGATATAAACTAAAGGCCAGGATTGATGAACGTTATATATCAAGGGTATTTGTCGGGCAGGAAGCGGAGTTTGATTTTAACAGGCAAACTTACAAGCTTAATATCAGTAAGATCTATACCGATGTTGTAAACGGAACTTTTGAAGTTGAACTCCTTTTCGAAGGGGAATCCCCGAAATCGATCAAACGCGGGCAAACCGTTCAGCTGAGGATCATCTTCAGCAGTGCGTCCGATGCTATCATTGTCAAGCGCGGAGGTTTTTTCCAGGAAACAGGTGGCAACTGGATCTATGTTGTGGATCCCTCCGGTGATTTTGCAGTAAAACGTGATATCAATATCGGGCGCCAGAATACCAGGTATTACGAAGTGAAAGAGGGTCTCGACCCGGGAGAGCAGGTAATTGTATCATCATATAAATCCTTTGGTGGAAAAGACAAGCTCATTTTCAGAGACTGACCCATATAAATCAACCCATAAACCCATACTATCATGAAAGAAGTTGTAATCCTAATCCCTGATGTCGACGTTGAACAAAACATTGAGATTGAGGTCAGGATAAACGGCAGGAAAAGAACCCTTCAATACCGTGTTGAGCTGCTCACATGGGAAGGAAATAACGACAAGCCCTCTGACCCTGTACCAATATTAAAAAAGAAAATTGAAGAATATGACAATGACTGGGAGTTGATGGAGATCGGTGCTCCCGGCAAGGGCAATATTCCATTGATGTTCAGGAAAAAGGCTCAGGCATAATAAATAGTATTGCGTATCAGGTAACACGTATTGCGTAGCACCTGGCACGTCTTAACTGGCAATAAGCACACACCACATACCACAAACCACATAAATATTTAAACCATGAAAAAAACACTTTCTCTTATTCTCATACTTCTTATGGGAACCGCTGTTTTCGCCCAAAAAGTTAAAGAAGACAAAGAAGCAATTAAAAATGTGATCCTTACCGCCTATGTCGACGGCTTGCAGAACAATGGTGACCTTGATGCCACACGTGCAGGATTTCATCCGGGTTTTGAGCTCCTGATATTTCGCAATAATATTATGGATAAGCTCCCCATCTATAACTGGATCAAGTACAAGGAAATGGGAAAGGCCAAAAATCCCGATCCACTCCCGGAGGATGAACTTACGAGCTGTGATTTTGAATTCATCGATATTACCGGAACAGCTGCAATAGCCAAGATACACCTCAGTAAAGGCGGGAAGAAGATCTTCACCGATTATCTCTCGCTATATAAGTTCAATGAAGGATGGAAGATCGTTAGTAAGATCTATTACGAAATTCCCCACAAAGAAGACCAGAACTAAACCAATATATGTTACTTCATTTCTTCAGGACGGCATTCAGGTATCTGGTCAAACGCAAGACCTATTCACTGATCAATGTAGCAGGCCTTGCACTGGGTATTTCCAGTTTCATACTCATCATGATCTATGTGATGGATGAACTGCAATATGATCGCTATCATGAAAACGCAGATGACATTTACAGGATAGCCCAGGTTTACGATTTTGAGGGCGTGGGAGAAAATTCTGCAAGTCTGCCATTCCCGGTGGCCCCCACGCTGCTGAATGACTACCCGGGTATTGTGGAAAACATTTGCCGGGTATATAATTTCCAGGCTCCACGCAGTCTTGTGGAATATGAAGATGAAAAATACAACGAGCGCAGGTTTTTCTTTGCTGACTCATCTTTCTTTGAGATCTTCACCCACCGGTTCATCCGGGGAAACCCGAAAACCGCCCTGGACGAGATCAATGCCGTGGTCATCACAGAATCGATGGCCAAAAAGTACTTTGGAGAGGAAGATCCAATGGGCAGGATCTTGAAATTCGAGGAGGTTGCACCGCTGAAGGTCAGTGCCGTGATTGAAGATGTTCCCGCTCAATCGCATTTCAAATTCGACTTCATTGCTTCCCTTTCGTCCGTAAGAGTAGCTTATGGGGGCCGTTTGCCTCAAACCTGGGTATGGAATCCTTGCTGGACATATATGATCCTTGCAGAAGGGGCCACTCCCGAGATGCTTGAAAAAGAATTTCCTTCCTTCATAGAAAAATACTTCTATGATGCCGAAAAGGAGAATATAAGCCTTTATTTGCAAGCACTTACTGACATTCACCTTGATTCGAGGCTGGACTATGAAATTGAACAGAACAGCAGCAGGCAGTATGTTTTCATATTATCGTCCATTGCATTCTTCCTGCTCCTGATCGCAGCCATAAACTTCATGAACCTTTCGACCGCCACTTCCGGGACAAGGACCAGGGAGATCGGCATTAAGAAAGCCATTGGGGTTTCAAAGACCAGGCTTATCACCCAATTCATGGGTGAATCGCTGATTCTGACCTACATATCCCTCATACTGGCGATCATCCTTGTTGAGATCGCCATACCCTCCTTCAACAATTTTACCGGTAAATCATTTGAGTTATCCATTTTGTTAAGGCCTCAATATATAATTGCACTTCTATTGCTTGGGTTTGTTACTGGAGTATTCTCGGGCATCTATCCTGCCTTATACCTTTCCGCTTTCAGGCCACTGAACATCCTGAACGGTGATCACGGCCTTGCCCATAGCAGCGGCCTCGCCAGGAAGATCCTTGTGGTAATACAGTTCATGATCTCGGTCAGCCTGATCATAGGCACCATGATGATCTTTAACCAGCTGAATTATTTGAAAAATGCCGAATTGGGATTTAACAAGGAAAACATCATGCTTGTACCCATTAACAGGACGCCGGTCGTAAGGAGCTATAATGCTTTCAGTAAGGAACTCATGCAGGATACACGCATTCTGAGCGTAACTGCCATGGACGACATTCTGGGTTCTGCCCATAATACACATGAGTTCAGGCCCGAAGGGTATCCGGAGGAGCAGTGGCAGTTCTATCCTGCACTCGTAGTACAATGGAATTTCCTGGAAACTTTTGGAATAAAGCTTATTGCAGGAAGGGATTATAATGAGGCAAACAAAGCTGATCCCGCTAATTCCATACTCATCAACGAAGCCATGGTCCGGCACATGGGCTGGGAAAGCAATGAAGCAGCCCTTGGCAAGAAATTCCGGTCGCTGAATGGGAACGAAAGGGTCATCGGGGTGATCAACGACTTCCATGTAACATCCCTGCACGAACCCATGGGACCATTTGTGCTGAACATGAAGGAAAACCCACCCGAGATCATGTGGTTCCTGAAATATATTGCCATTAAGTACCAGGCGGGAAAAGAAAAAGAAGTTATTGATATTGTTCAAAAGTTGTGGATGCAATACGCTCCTTCACGCCCCTTTGAATACAGTTTTCTTAATGAGGAGCTGGAAAAGCTGTATGCTGATGAGAGGAGCCTGAGCGCACTGTCTATCATTTTCACAATACTGATCCTGATCATTGCAGGCCTGGGAATCTTTGGCCTGGTATCGTTCATGGCTGAAAAAAGAACGAAAGAGATCGGCATCAGGAAAGTGATGGGTGCCGGTTCATGGCATATCATTAGATTGTTATCTGTTGAATTTTTCTGGCTGGTAAGCATTGCCAGCATCCTGGCCTGGGCTATTTCATGGTACCTGATTTCTGATTGGCTGGCACATTTTGCCTTCCGGACATCACTGAACTGGGGAGTTTTCCTGCTGGCTGCATTTATTGCACTGATCCTGGCCCTGCTTATCACTGCCATTAAAGCATGGTTTGCCGCCAAGACCAACCCTGTTGATACACTGAAATACGAATGAATTGTAATCAATGACAAACTATATCGTCAATATTAACAACCAGTTAAACTAAATATCACAGCAATGATTAAAACAGAAAATTTAAGTAAAGTCTTCAGGACTGATGAAGTTGAAACCACGGCCCTGGATGAAGTAAGTTTGGAGGTAAAGCAAGGTGAGTTTGTTGCCATAATGGG
>JAZBOU010000137.1:0-3561 GCA_036351275.1 Bacteroidales bacterium | reverse complement strand
CCGGTTAATAGAATCTTTAAAATATCTCTCCAATTCTCTTGTCTTTTCAATCCTAATTTTTGTATGTTTGTTTGCTTCAAACCAAAGTGAAATTTGCTAATCCTAATCCACTGCAAATGAAGCATATCATAGGAATCCGCCACGAAGACAAATACCTTATGGAGCGCAGGGTGGCACTCATCCCCAGGCATGTTAAGAAACTTATCGCAGAAGAGGGACTGGAATTCATTGTCGAAGAATCGCCAAAACGCATTTTTACGCATAAAGAGTTTGAAGATGCCGGCGCGAAGATCGTCAAAGACCTCAGCCCGGCCGATGTTGTGTTTGGCGTAAAGGAAATGCCCATATCCTTCTTCGAAGAAGGCAAGACATACATCTTTTTCTCACACGTGATCAAGGGTCAGCCTTACAACATGCCTATGCTTAAGGCCATGATGGAAAAAGGAGTGAACCTGATCGACTATGAGAAGGTGACGGATGAATTAGGACGCAGGTTGATATTTTTTGGGAAGTTTGCCGGACTGGCGGGTATGATAAATTCGCTTTGGGCGCTGGGTGCCAGGTACAGGGTTCAGGGTATAGAAACACCTTTTGCCAAACTTCGTCAGTCCCATACTTATGATTCCCTGGAAGAAGCTAAAGAAGAAATCAGGAAAGTAGGATTGGAGATAGCAGAAAAAGGATTGCCGAAGGAGATATGTCCGCTTACCATTGGATTTACGGGATATGGAAATGTTTCTGTCGGGGCACAGGAGATCGCAAACCTGCTCCCAGGCATGGAAGTCTCCCCTGAGGAATTGCTGAGCTTGAAAGACAGGAAAGACTTACCGAACAATGTGATCTATAAGACGGTATTCAAAGAATGGGACCTTTCACAGCCGAATGATCCCAATATGGAATTCGACCTGCAGCATTATTACAATAACCCGCAGGAATACCACAATGTTTTCGAACAATATGTGCCTCACCTCAGCATACTGATGAACTGCATGTACTGGGCCGACGAGTATCCGCGTATCGTTACCAACGAATATCTTAAGAAGCTGTTCAGCGAAGGCAAACCCAAACTGACCGTGATCGGCGATGTGACCTGCGACCCTGATGGCTCGATACAATGTACATTCAAAGGAACCGAAATAGAGGATCCCGTATTTGTTTATAACCCGTTTACGGATGAATACACCATGGGATTTGAAGGGGAAGGCATCCTCGACATGGCAGTTGATATCCTGCCGAGTGAATTGCCGCGTGAATCTTCCATAGCATTCAGCAATGCACTGCTGGGCTTTGTAAAAGCCATCGCAGCAGCGGATTATAATGTTCCGTTTGCTGAGCTCGACATCCCGGGCCCGGTGAAAAGAGCCATGATACTGCATAAAGGGAAATTAACCCCTGATTATGAATATATTACAGAATATCTTGATATTTAAGAACACCTAATAAAACCGTCCATCTTATGAAAAAAGTACTGATCCTCGGAGCAGGAATGGTGGTAAAACCCATCGTAACGTATTTACTTGAAAAAGACTACAAAGTAACCGTAGCAACACGCACAAAATCAAAAGCTGATGCCATGATCGGCGACCATCCCAACGGAACTTCGCTGGCATGGACCGTTGATGATGAAGCCACGCTCGACCGCCTGGTGGAAGAACACGACATTTCTGTAAGCCTCCTGCCTTATGCATATCATGTAATGGTTGCCAGGCTCTGCATCAAGCATAAAAAGAATATGGTGACCACCTCTTATGTGAAACCGGAGATGAAAGCCCTTGATGCAGAGGCAAAAGCTGCAGGCATCATCATCCTGAACGAACTGGGCCTTGATCCGGGCATCGACCACATGTCGGCCATGAGGATCATCGACCATGTGCACGAAAAGGGCGGCAAGATCGAAGAATTCTATTCCTTCTGTGGTGCACTGGTAGCCCCGGAAGTGGAAAAGAACCCTTTCAACTATAAGTTTACCTGGGCTCCCAAAGGCGTGGTAATGGCCAGCAACAACGATGGTAAATATCTCAGAAGGGGAGAGGTTGTTGAAGTTTCTACCGAAGATCTTTTTAAAAACCCGATCAGGTGCGAGGTTGATACCGTAGGGCCGCTGGAAGTATACCCGAACAGGGATTCGCTACCCTATATCGAACTGTACGGGATCCCTGAAACCAGGACCATGTTCCGCGGTACATTCCGATATGAGAAATGGTGTGAAGTGCTGGATGGCATTAAAGCGCTCGGCCTGTTGTCGTACGACAAGATCAACATGGAAGGGCTTACCTACGCAGAGCTTCTTGCAAAAGTGGCCGGAATAGCTGATATCAGCAACCTGAAGAACGACATCAGTGCAAAGCTGGGTGGCGATGAGAATGGCTACGTTTATGATGCATTGGAATGGCTTGGTTTCTTCAGTGACGATGCTGTTGACAGGACCGAGGATTCCCCGTTCGAAGTAACTTCTGATGTGATGATCAGCAAGATGATGATCGGCGAAACCGAACGTGATATGGTAGTCCTTCAACATACTTTCGTTGCTGATTACGGCGAAGAGAAAGAAGTGATCCGCTCTACCATGGTCGATTATGGCACGCAGGAAACCGATACATCCATTGCCCGCACCGTTGCCCTGCCGGCAGCATGCGGTGTGGATATGATCCTCCAGGGTAAGATCGCTGCAAAAGGTGTTCATATCCCGGTAATTCCGGAGATCTACAACCCGATCCTCGACCAGCTGGAAACCATGGATATTGAGATGGTAGAAGAGTATGGGTTGGGAATGGAACATAACGTACGATAATAGCTACTAGCTTCGAGCCACTGGCCACTGGCTCCCTACTGCCAGCAGCCAGAGGCTAGTAGCCAGAAGCTTAATAAACTCTGCCATAATTTCCGCTTGCCAGCCCTGGCATTATTATTGACAAACTGCCATTGAAGCAAACGAATGGATATTGCTTTAACTATTTTACTTGTGATCATCGTCGGCTATTACCTGTACAGCAGGAATAACCGCCGGAAGGCTTCAACGCCTGAAAATAGTACGCAAACGAATGTTACAGGAATGAAATACGGAAAATGGATAGGAGGGGGCCTGGGATGGGCTTTCGGAGGCCCGATAGGGGCGATACTTGGTTTTGCTTTCGGTTCGATGTTCGACGGTATGCAAAGCGGAAAATATGAATTCCAGGCAGGTGCCACACAGAGAGGTGATTTTAATGTGAGCCTGCTCGTTCTTTCAGCAGCTGTGATGAAAGCTGACGGACGTGTGACCAGATCCGAGCTTGAGTATGTTAAAGCTTTTCTTATCAGGCAGTTTGGAGCACAGGCGGGACAGGAGCAAATCCTGGCCTTACGCGAGATATTGAAACAGGATTTCGAAATCAGGGATGTAAGCCGGCAGATTGCCAGCTACATGCAGTACTCATCGCGTTTGCAGTTGTTACATTATCTCTTCGCTCTTTCCGGGGCAGATGGCCAATCCCACCCGAAGGAGATTGAATTGATCGCGACCATCAGTTCATATATGGGGATCCGCACACCCGATCTGAATTCGATCAAGGCCATGTTCGT
>JAZBOU010000136.1:0-5769 GCA_036351275.1 Bacteroidales bacterium | reverse complement strand
TATTCGACACGAAAATTCAATTTTGTGTAAAAATATGAAATGATTTACCACATTTTACCACTTTTTACCACTTTTTTTAAATAGTTGTTACAATTTTTATCAACAAAATGTTAATATGACAAAGCCAGCGCCTGTCAATGCTTTTGAGAGCGGAGTCTGTAATTTATGAAGGTTCAGGCTTTTGCGCGGGGATTCCCGGCTGATTTCGCCGGCATGTTGAAAACGTTGGAAATAGTCGTATTTTTGTAATTAGATGCCTTGATAAAAGGGTATTTTGCAAAACTTTTAACATTGGAACAAAAGGTCCCCAGGATATATTTGAAGGAGGTGATCCGAAACAAAAGTGCCAGTCTTTCCCGGATGATGCCCCGTTTTGTACTGAATTACCTCAGGAGGGTTGTACATGAAGAAGATGTTAATTCCTTCCTCGACCGGCACGGACATAAGATCGGGCTGCCATTTGTGGAAGCCATTATCGAGGAGTTTGAGATCGACATCCGGATCATCGGGAAAGAAAATATCCCTGCTGAGGGAAGGTATATCATGGCAGCAAACCATCCACAGGGCGGACTTGATGGGATCGCTTTTATGAGGGCCATTGCCATGGTTAGACAGGATTTTGTATTCCCGGTGAATGACATTTTATTGAATATTGACAACCTCAAGCCATTTTTCATTCCGGTTAACAAACACGGAAGCAATGCGGAAAATATCCGCACGTTTAATGAAACATTCGCCTCGGATAAACTGCTGCTGTATTTCCCGGCAGGGCTTGTATCCCGCAAAAAGAAAGGAAAGATCAGGGACCTTGACTGGAAGAAGACCATTGTTTCAAAGGCACGACAGCATAAGCGGGATATCGTACCCGTGTACATTGATGCACGGAACTCCAATTTCTTCTACCGCCTTGCCAATTTCAGGACTGGCCTGGGTATAAAAGCCAATATCGAAATGCTTTACCTTGTGAACGAAACCTATAAGCAACAGGGCAGAACCATGACATTTGTCTTTGGCGATCCGATCTCGTGGGAGCGCTTCGATAGAAGCAAAACGGACCTCGAATGGGCTGCTATGCTCAGGGAAAAGGTTTACGAATTGAAAAAGAATAACAACTTATGATATGGAAACCATTATTCCACCGGTAGACAGGGCGCTGATTGAAAAAGAACTGAATGACGACAGGTTCATCAGGGATACCAACAATGCCAATAACAAGATCTATGTGATCACGCACCACGATTCACCGAATACCATGCGCGAGATCGGGCGCTTGCGTGAGATGACTTTTCGTGATGCCGGCGGGGGTACGGGCAAGTCGATCGATATTGACAAATATGATACCGGCAAGGATCCCTTTAAACAGTTGATCGTATGGGATCCTGATGAGAAGGAGATCATCGGTGGATACCGCTTTATGCATGGAAAGGAGATCAAAGTGAACGATGACGGAAGCCTGCATACTCCTACCGGGAAACTATTCAACATATCGCAAAAGTTCATCGACGAATATTTACCGGTAACCGTAGAGCTTGGCCGCAGTTTTGTTCAGACCTTTTACCAGCCTACTGTCGACCTGCGCAGGGGAATGTATTCACTCGACAATATATGGGATGGCCTGGGGGCCATAGTGATCGATAACCCTGACCTGAAATACATGTTTGGGAAAGTGACACTTTATCCGCACTATGATACGCTTGCAAAGGATCTGCTTTATTATTTCATCGAGAAATATTTTCCGGATAAGGATAACCTGATTACACCTATCCATCCCATTCCGTTAATTACCCCTGAAAAGGTTCTCAAGAGCATTTTTACGGGTTGCAATTATGATGAAGACTACAAGATCCTGGTCCAGAAGATACGTTCCCTGAATGAGGGTGTACCACCATTGTTTAATGCCTATATGAACCTCTCGGCCACTATGCGGTCATTCGGAGCAGCCGTGAATGAAGGCTTTGGGAATGTTGAAGAGATGGGCATCCTGGTTACCATTGCCGATATTTACGATTACAAGAAAGACCGCCATTTATCAACCTATGTAAAAGACGATGCAGGGAAGTAAGATACCTGACATTCTGAATGCCGAATTCCTGGTCAGCAGCCCTGATGTATCCTCCTGCCCGGAGGGCAGTAAACCCGAATATGCTTTTATCGGGAGATCAAATGTGGGGAAATCATCACTGATCAACATGATCAGCGGGATCAAAGGTCTCGCAAAAACCAGCCAGACACCGGGAAAGACCAGGTTGCTCAATTATTTTGTTGTGGACGACGAATGGTATCTTGTCGACCTGCCGGGATACGGGTATGCCAAAATCTCGCAACGCGAACGCGAAAAATGGCGCAGGTTGATCCATGCTTACCTGCGAAGAAGAGAAAATCTTGTATGTACGTTCATCCTGATCGATTCCCGTCATGAACCTCAAAAGCTCGATCTTGATTTCATGGCCTGGATGGCTGAGAATCAATTGCCTTTTGTACTGGTATTCACCAAGACCGATAAGTTGTCGAAAAGAAATTTGGAGAATTCATTGAATGCCTATATCAGGCATCTCCACCTGAGCTGGGAAGAGATTCCGCGTTTGTTCATCACATCTGCAAAAACCAGCAGGGGAAAGGATGAGATCCTCCGATATATACAGGAAAACAACAAACTGTATATGGACTACCTGGCTTCCCTTTAAAAAGGAATTAATCGAATTCTAACAGCACGTTGTTTTTCGGGACGATATTTCCGGTCTTCACATTTACCTTTTTGATGGTGCCATCCATCGGACTCAGAATGCGATTCTTCATTTTCATGGCCTCAAGAGTGAGCAGCAGGTCGCCCTTTTTCACGGCATCACCTTCTTTTACATTGATCTTCTTGATGGTTCCGGGGATAAAAGCCAATACAAGCCTGGGGTCCTTTGCCTGGTATGCTTTTCTTTTCTTGAACTTTTCCGTTAGAAGAGTCTTGTATTTCGCATATTCGACGTTGAGACTTTTATATGGCTTCTTTTCTTCCTCTTTCTTCTTCTTCATGGCAAGAAAGCTTAAAATGGTGGAACACCATGTTTTTTCTTAGGCGGTGTTTCCTGTTTGTTGGATGAGATCCCCAGTGCATGGATAAGCATGCGGCGAGTTTCACCGGGCTCGATCACAGCGTCGATATAACCGTAAGCTGCTGCCACATAGGGGTTGGCGAATTTTTCTTTATATTCCTTGATCTTTGCCTTTCGCACTTCATCCGGGTTATCTGAATTCTTGATCTCGTTACGGAAAATTATGTTCGCGGCGCCTTCAGGGCCCATCACGGCAATCTCCGCCGAAGGCCATGCAAAGACGAAATCGGCACGCAGGTGGTGCGAGCACATGGCAATGTAACCTCCGCCGTATGCTTTCCTGAGCACCACTGTCAGCTTTGGCACGGTAGCTTCGGAATAAGCGTAAAGGATCTTTGCACCATGCCTGATCACACCGGCATGTTCCTGGTCAACACCGGGCAGGTATCCCGGAAGGTCGACGAGGGTCACCAGCGGGATATTGAATGCATCACAATAGCGGATGAAGCGAGCGGCCTTGTCGGATGAGTCCACATCCAGCACGCCAGCAAGCACCAGGGGCTGGTTGGCCACAAAGCCAACGGTCTCACCATTTAGCCTTCCAAAACCGATCACGATATTGGCCGCGAATAGCTCCTGGATCTCAAAGAATTCAGAGTCGTCGGAGATTGCTCTTATGACATCCCTTACATCGTAAGGTTGTTTGGGATCGGTCGGGATTACACTGTCTATATTAAAGGTACGCGTGCGCGGGGCTTTCTTTGGGAAAGGGTCTGCCTTTTTCTGGTTGTTCCAGGGGATATAAGTGATCAGCTCCTTGATCTGTTCAAAGCACTGCTGCTCGCTTTCGGCAAAGAAATGGGCATTCCCGGTGATCTCGCTGTGTACACGGGCACCGCCCAGGTCTTCCATGGAGATCTCTTCACCGATAGTGGACCTGATCACTTCCGGACCGGTGATGAACATCTTGGAGATATTATCAACCACGAAAACAAAATCGGTGAGGGCAGGCGAATAAACTGCACCACCTGCACAGGGGCCGAGGATCACGGAGATCTGCGGGATCACCCCCGAGGCCTGGGTGTTACGGTAAAATATCTCTCCATAACCGGCCAGGGAATTCACCCCTTCCTGTATACGGGCACCACCCGAGTCGTTGATACCGATAATGGGTACACCCAGCTTCATGGCATGGTCCATGATCTTGGTGATCTTGCGGGCATGCATGAGCCCCAGTGAACCGCCAGCTACGGTAAAGTCCTGGGCATATATGCAGACAGGGTGGCCGCTGATCGTGCCGGTGCCGGTGATCACACCATCGCCCGGCAGGTGCTTCTTGTCCATGTCGAAATCCTTGGCCGCATGTTCTACAAAAATGTCGTACTCATGAAATGATCTCGGGTCAAGCAGGTGGATGATACGCTCCCTCGCAGTGAGTTTACCGATAGCCTTCTGCTTTTCTATTGCTTTGGATCCACCTCCCTGCAGTGCATCACGCATGCGCTTTTTCAGGTCGGAGGTTTTTCTCTTCAATGCCATATATGCATATATTTGTTTATACAAAGATAAGGTCAGGGGCCATTAAAAATCAAGGCAATCGACCATAGTTGATTGCCGTGTAGTTGATTCCCGCTCCTTATCGGGTGGCAAAATTAATGCATTTTTTGCTTAAGGATGGGAAATTATTTATTAACTATTTTGCAAAGCACAGATTTACAATAAGTTAACATTAAGTTATGAACATTGAAGACCTGAGGGATTACTGCATGTCGAAAAAGGCTGCTACGGAGAGTTTTCCATTCGATGAAACCACCCTGGTATTCAAGGTGATGAACAAGATGTTCGCCATCACCGACCTGGAGGATGAATTCGCCGTGGTGATCAAGTGCGACCCGGAAGAATACCTTGCCATGCGGGAACGCTACCCGGCTGTTATGCAGGCCCGCTATTTCCGCGGAAGCTGGAACCGGGTCAGGATCGATGGCAGCATTGATGTGGAATTGATCAAAGAATGGATCGACAGATCATATGAGCTTGTTGTAAGCGGATTACCGAGCAAGGATCAGAAAACACTGGAGGATCTTTGATAGCTGATATCTGAAATCTGAACGCTGAAGTTATTTCTGATTTCAAACATCAAATATCATACTTCAGATTTCTTCCTCCGTCTTTTAAACATATCAAACAACAGGTATCCTATCGCCGCTCCCCAGAGCATGCTCAGATACGGATTGGATGTGATGGCACAACTGCCCGAGTTGCATCCTATCTCAATGTAGTATAAGTATCCGCCCAGGGCGCCCACTACGGCACCAATAACGGGGAGGAAGTTGAACTTAACTTTCTTTTTTTCAGGCGCTTGTTGTATTTCGTTGTTCTCTTCAGTCATAATATTTAATACTAGATCCTGGATACCTGCCTGACGGCAGGCAGGCTGGATCCTGGATTTGTTACTGGTTACTGGTTGAATTCTGATTTCAATTTTTGATCTCTGATTTCATTTCAGTTTCACAATGGTGATCCCTTGTCCACCTCTTTCAACATGTGCGTCGCTGATTTGTTCAACCTCATCCACAGTTTGAAGATATTCACGCAATACATTTCGCAATATTCCGTCGCCTTTTCCGTGTAAGATGCTCACTTCCTTTACGCTGAGCAGGATGGCATCGTCGATATAGGTTTTCAGGATATCCAGGGCCTCGATCGCGCGCTTGCCGCGGAGGTC
>JAZBOU010000135.1:0-14362 GCA_036351275.1 Bacteroidales bacterium | reverse complement strand
CCCGAAAACCAGCGACATCAGGCCCACGTCAAGAATGATGTTGCCCCAGTGGGTAGACACATCCCAGTCGATGCTGCCGAGTGCTGTGCCTGTGAGCATTCCGGCTTCCCAGCTCAGTAACCAGGCCACCAGACTTGCAACAAAACAGACAAAGAACATCATAAGTGCTATTTCCCTCCTGGACCTTGGCCTGGTGAATACTTTCAGTGCCGTACTGAGTTTTCTGACGATAAATTCTCCAGCGTACATCCCGATGAGTAGCGACACCAATCCGGTAACAAGGATCTTCCAGTACGGGCCGGCCATCCCGCTTCCCGGTCCCCAGTTGAAGCCTGCCCCGATAATGGTAAAAAGCAATCCGTATACCGCGCCAACCAGCGATGCAAGCCACATCCCGGTAAGTTTAACCACTTTCTGATTCCAATCCATGACGATTAGTTTTCCTAAAGATAAGGAAAACAAATAAGTAAGAAAAATCTATTGCGGTGAAATGGGTGATGATATCCTGGTGATTAGGGATAAATAAGGATTGGGAGTGAGGAATTCTGGAATCAATTCAGTCGAACTTCTTCATTACCATTCTTAAATAATCACTAGGATCTGATCAATAGCCATTCAATTTACAGGAGCTGATGCATTTACTAAGCATCAATATTGGCGTACTTCGCGTTCTTCTCAATGAATTCCCGCCTTGGCGGTACCTCATCGCCCATGAGCATTGAAAATACGCGGTCGGCTTCGGTTGCGTTTTCAATGGTAACCTGTCGAAGCGTGCGGAAAGCGGGATCCATGGTGGTGGTCCACAGCTGTTCAGAATTCATCTCGCCAAGACCTTTATAACGCTGGATATGTACGCCTTTTTCGCCATCGGGGCTAAGTTCTTTCACCACGGCGTTGCGTTCTTCTTCCGACCAGCAATACCGCTCATCTTTTCCTTTACGGATCAGGTAAAGCGGAGGAGTAGCGACATACACATAGCCATTTTCGATCAGCTCGTGCATGTAGCGGAAAAAGAAAGTCAGGATCAGGGTAGCAATATGGCTGCCGTCAACGTCGGCATCCGTCATGATGATGATCTTGTGATAACGAAGCTTTTCCAGGTTCAGCGCCTTGCTGTCTTCTTCCGTTCCTATGCTGATTCCGAGGGCAGTGAAAATATTTTTGATTTCTTCGTTCTCGAAGATCTTATGCTGCATGGCTTTCTCCACGTTCAGTATCTTACCGCGCAGCGGAAGGATGGCCTGGAATTTCCGGTCGCGACCCTGCTTGGCAGTTCCGCCTGCTGAGTCACCCTCCACCAGATAGATCTCTGACAATGCCGGGTCTTTTTCTTCACAGTCGGCCAGTTTGCCGGGTAATCCCGTGCCGGAAAGCACATTCTTGCGCTGCACCAGTTCACGCGCCTTGCGTGCAGCATGCCTTGCCGTGGCTGCCAGGATCACCTTGTTCACGATGGTCTTGGCTTCTTTGGGGTGTTCCTCCAGATAATTGCTGAGGTGCTCACTCACCATCTGGTCAACCGCACCCATGGCTTCGGAGTTGCCAAGTTTAGTCTTGGTCTGTCCTTCGAACTGCGGTTCAGCCACTTTTACTGAAATGATAGCCGTAAGGCCTTCACGGAAGTCATCTCCATTAATGTCGAATTTCAGTTTGGCCAGCATACCCGACTTCTCAGCATAGGTTTTAAGTGTACGAGTAAGTCCCCTGCGAAAACCGGAAAGGTGGGTTCCGCCTTCGTGCGTGCTGATATTGTTCACGTAGGAGTGCACGTTCTCGGTAAATGAGGTATTGTACGACATGGATATCTCGATCGGGAAATCGTTCTTTTCCCCTTCCATGTTGATGGGTTCCGGAATAAGGCCTTCGCGGGTTGCATCAAGGTAGCGGAGGAAGTCATTCAGCCCTTCATCAGAATAGAATGAATCAGATTGTTTTTCCCCATTCCCGTTTACGGGCCGCTCGTCGAGGAGGTTTAGCCGTATTCCCTTATTCAGAAAGGCCAGTTCCCGCAGCCTTGCCGCCAGGATGCTGTAATCATATTCTTTTACAATGAAAATGGAATCGTCAGGCATGAATGTAACAATAGTCCCGGTCTCATTGGAATCACCGCATTCCCTGACGGGATACACGGGTTTCCCGAATTGGTATTCCTGTTCATAGATTTTCCCTTCTCGGTGCACAGTGGCTTTGAGCTTCGACGAAAGGGCATTTACACAGGAGACCCCCACGCCGTGAAGGCCACCGGATACTTTATAGGACCCTTTATCAAATTTACCTCCGGCATGAAGTACGGTCATAACTACTTCAAGGGCCGACCGGTTCTCTTTTTCGTGCATTCCGGTAGGTATGCCGCGGCCGTTGTCGGTAACAGTAATGCTATTATCTTCATGTATTACCACTTCGATCTTATCACAGTATCCTGCAAGGGCCTCGTCGATTGAATTGTCTACTACTTCGTACACCAGGTGGTGTAAACCCTTGGTACTCACGTCGCCAATGTACATGGCAGGACGCTTGCGTACGGCTTCAAGTCCTTCAAGTACCTGAATATTATCGGCAGTGTAATTCTGCTTGCCGTCCATCATCTTTTCTTCGTTCGTCATAATTGATATTTAGGTATTGAAATAATTCCACACAAAAGTACCAAAAAATACAACACAAAATGCTTAAAAACCCTTAAAAATCAAGCGTTTTATTAACATTGACCTGTTAGTTTTCCTGGCTGAAAATCGGCATTTGGCGTTTGGCATTTGGCGTTTGGTGGAGAATTATCAGGATTTTCTACATATTTCACAAAAGGCAGTTGTCTTAAGTGGCTGTATGTCAGCCGTATCGTGGCAATTTCAAAACACCCAACGCCCAATGCCCGATGCCTGATGCCTGATGCCCGATGCCTGATGCCTGATGCCCGATGCCTGATTTAAAATGAAAACCCTACACCGGCAAGAAAATTAAATTTCTGGACAGGATAATTGTACCATTTCTGGTATCCCTGGTTAAGCAGGTTATTGAACTTCACAAAGGCAGAGAACCTCTCTGTGATACGGTATTCGGCTCCGAGGCCAAGGTCCAGCCATGCGTCGAGCTTTTTGGCTATCACATCCTGCCCTGAGAAGGTGCGTGCTTCCGCTCCGGCCTGTGTAGTCAGGTCAAGGCTGAGGGTAAGCTTCTCTTTTACGATATAATAGGTTACCAGCGAAGCTGACAGCTGGGGTTTATGCCAGGCCTTATCTTCTTTATCCATCGAGTAGGCATAGAAACCGGCCTTCAGGATGAGGCCAAAATTGGATTTACTTCTGAAGCCGAGTTCACCGTTGAACTGAAACAGTCCGGCATCATCATAGATCACGTTAAAGGTATTTCCCAGCATATTTGAAGTGTCGGTCACAAACAACGGCATATCCTCAATGGTACTATGCCTGGCCTGCAGGCTGTAGTCAACGATTTTGTTTAGCCGGCCTTTGATACCGCCGTAAAAAACGAACTTATAATTAGAATACCCCAGGGGCACAATGGAATTCATGTATGGGTTCTCCCTGCTGAGGCTTTCAAAACTGTTCTTTTTCATGCCACCTTCCATCCCTGCATATACCACGATAACATCTTCCAGCAAGCTGGCTTCTGCCCGGATCACAGGATAGATATGGAATTTCGAGCTGGCTGTATCAGTTACATAATCCGCCTGTACTCCTACGTAAATGCGATATGGTTGCAGGTTCATGTCGAGGTATGGCCTGGCACCGAACAATCCGTCATTATGGTCGCCTACGCTGTCTTTGTTCATATAATAATCCAGGTTCATGTCCAGCCCGAACTCCTGTCCCCTGCGGTTTCCGAAAAGATCAACTTTTTTGGATAGTCCGGGTGCAAAGAAGATCGCTGTTTCCCTGCTTTCGTATTTATCGAAATAATGGTATCCGTCGAGGTTAACGTAGTAATTAAAGGCATATTCGGAAGCATCGTTGCTTTCCACACCCGCATGGAACCCAATTTTCTGGTACACCTGTTTAATGTCGTCATCGGGAATGTCGAGCCCGGGGAAATCTTCCGGTTTAAAGCCATAGCGGTGCACCATATTTCGTTTATAATCTACTTTGGCACCGAAAGTCCCGCCACGGTAATATTTATCGGCAAAAGCCTCAAAAAGGGTGTTGCTGTATTTACTGCTAGCATAGTCTTTGATCTTCCCGTATGATGATATGTGTCCGATATGCGCCCCTGCATTGAAACGATCCGATTGCAGGCTGTTCACCCAGAGTTCGAAATAGGGAGTCAGGTAGTTTCCGAATCCGGCCCTGATGTGGCTTCTGTAGAGGTCTTTTGAAGGCTCACCGGGTTTTCGTGATGCCCTGGGTTGTTCAGGGGTCACAGCGGTGTTCACCCGTTTTGAACGGATCTGGTATTCCACCTCCGGCAGGCTGCCACTTTCTTCCATGCTGATCCTGGGGTTGCGGTTGATCTTGATGGCCGATGTTACCGATGGCTTATAGGGGGCAATGATGGTTACCTCTTCATTCTTTTCCTGGGCCTGTGTTTTTCCCGGCAGGAAAATGAACAGGAAAATGATCGCAATGCCGGCAATTGAAAGTAGGGGCTTCATATTGGTTCTGTTATATTTTAACAACATCATGGTGTCTTGGGGTCTTTTCGTTTAGTTGTTTTCTGCTTCTTCGCCTTCTGCATTTTCATCCAGTTCTTTTAACTTTTGTGCAGCGATCTCACCCAGGTCCGGGCCCCGGTAATGTTCCACGATACTTTTAAGGGTTTCGCGGGCCTGGAATTCATTGCCTGTGGCAAGGTAAATATCGGCCAGCAGCAGGAATCCTTTGGCAACCCAGTAGTCATATGATGCATAGTGCTCACTGAGTTCGAATATGCCGTTTTCTGCTTCTGTATATTTACCTGTCACATAGTCGATGTATGCGACCATGTATTTCGCTTCGGCACCGAGTATGTCGTCGGCCAGGTTTTCGGTGATGCCATATTCCACCCTGGCATTTTCAAGGTTGTCCATGGCATAATACGAACGGGCCATGATATAATGTGCCTTGTTGATCCTGGCATCGTCAACTTTTTCATTCCCGAGCATCCGCATGGCCGTGGTAATTGCATCGGCCCAGCGCTCCATTTCGAAGTTGCAGTCGGTCATGCCTTCCAGTGCTTCCATCTCATATTCATTGAGTTCCGAGAACTCTGACATACGGCCGTAATAGTCAAGCGCCTTTTCCCATTCTTCCATCATCATGCAAAGCCGTGCTGCCTGCAGCAGGCTGTTACCCGTGAATTCCGATGTTGGTTGCCTGATCACATACTCCAGCGCTGCAAGTGCATCCTCCCTGTCACCGTTCTTCAGTTCGCACTCGGCTTTATAGTAGCTGGCATTTATGGAGAAGGTGCCGTAAGGGAATCGTTCGAGGTATGCATCGAATGCACCAATGGCATCATCACATTTATTTTCCATGTACAGGTTTTCCGCAGCGATATAAGTGATGGAGTCCTGTTCAGAGACCGTCACGTCGGCAAAAGAAAGGCCCTCGGCATATGCATAATATTCGTTCACCCTGTTCTGGTCAATGTATATGTTCCGTATACTGTTCAGCGCTTCGCGCGCCTCCGGTGTGGCCGGATATTTATCTACCACCTGTTCGAGGACCCTGAGAGCTTCGTTATTGTTGTTCTCGTTGTAATAGATCAGGCCGCTCTTCAGCATGGCTTTTACCGTGAATCGGCTGTTAGGATGATCGCTCACCAGCCTGTTGAACCATGTGAGTGCATCGCGGTTCTTGTTCAGCAGCATGTAGGTAACCGCAAGCTCATACTTTGCATCGTCGATGTAGGTCGACCTGCCCGGGTGCTGGATCATCTCCAGAAGGGTACGGGCCTTATCGTTGAACAATCCTGAAGCTCCCTGTGTGATGGCCTTCTGGTACAGGGCATAATCTGTTTTTGCATTGCCGGAGCGAATGGCCTTATTATAATAGCTTATGGCTTCACTATATGACTTACTGATAAAATAGCAATCGCCCAGTCTGAGCATGGCATCTCCTTCCAATCTGGCATCTTTTGGGCCCCGGTAATTGACAAACTTGCCAAACCAGCTGATCGCGCTCTTGTAATCTTCCTTATTGAAATAGGTGTACCCCAGGTTATAATAGGCTGTGCTGTAACCATCCACTCTTTCGGCACCGGGAGTTTCCAGGAAATCCTTGTAATATTTTATTGCGCCCCAGCTGTTGTCTTCCCTGTAAAAGGCTTCCCCAATCCAAAGAAGGGATTCTGCTGCGATCTGGCGGTCATGATCTTCAATGGAAGCCTTTTTGAAGAGGTCGATAGCACCTTTGTAATCCCCTGAGTTGAACAACTCAATCCCCCTGTAAAAACAGATCTTCTGGTAGGCCTCCTTAAGGGCCGGGCTTTGTGCTTTGATGCGTTCAACAGAGATGAGCGCCTCTTTGAAATTCCTCGTTGAGAGGTAAAGGTTGGCCAGGTACTCATAGGCCTCTTCCACCCGCTCAGATTCCGGGTATTTCGCTATATATTCCTCCAGTGCGGATATGGCCGAGTTGTAGGGATCATTGGACACCTCCATACTCAGTTTAGCATAGTTGAAGAGTGCATCCTCAGCAATGTCGGGGTTGAAGTCCATTCCCAGGGCAGAAGAGAAAGCATTGGAAGCATATTTTTTCTGGTCGGTTTGCAGGTAGCAGTATCCCAGGTGGTAATAAGCATTCTGGCTGAGTTCATCTTCTTCACCAACGGCGCGCTGAAAGTTCGGAATGGCCGCTTTATAGTTTTCCAGCATGAAAAAGGTGTAGCCCAGCTGGTATGCTTCATCCCGGCCCATGGAATGC
Source organism: Bacteroidales bacterium (assembly GCA_036351275.1). Lineage (GTDB taxonomy): Bacteria > Bacteroidota > Bacteroidia > Bacteroidales > B18-G4 > B18-G4. Next base: position 7,511 of record JAZBOU010000135.1, on the reverse strand, counting down.
CTGGAACTGCGTTCGTAGAATTCGAAATAGGGGAGCGCATCTTCATATTCCCCCGATTGATAATACGCATCGCCGATGAGGAGGGCGAGGCCGGGTTTGTCTTTGCCTGAGGCTTCTTCAAAGGCCGGCACGGCCACTTCCATCATCCTGTCATACTCTTTTGCCCTGTGGTAGAGGTGGGCCAGGTAGGTACGTACCGATTTCCGGAATATGCGGTTGTCGCGGATCTTTTCAAAGTTTTCAAGTGCATCTTTGTCATTCCCCTGTTCGTATGAGATCACAGCATAGTAGTAGGTCGCGTAGGGTGCGTAATTTGATTTGCTGTTAATCACCTTTGAAAGGGATGTTCTGGCCCTGTCGGGATCATCGGTCTTATACTGGCTGTAGCCTTTCTTATAAAAATATTCGGTACGTTCTTCCCTGTTGAGATCAGGCAGCTCAACATGCTTGAACGATTCCAGCGCCCTGGCGTACTTGCCATTGCTGAATTGTATCTTTCCAAGCTGGAAATATGCTCTTTTAGAGAGGGTATTCTCACCGTGCTTGCGGATGAATTCGGTGAGCCTGTATTCGGCATCTTCATGCTCCAGCTCCATGGCACATACTGCTGCGTAGTATTCTGCGCTGATTTCCAGCAATTCATCACCGGTATTTGCGGTTTCCCTGGCATAGTGGAATGCCTCTGAGGCAGCCCCGTATTGTTCCCGGTCGAAGAGCATTCGCCCTTTGTTGAATGCCGCCTGCGGGTTGTCGTATACTGCCGTTTGCTGTCCTGAAGCGTTCGCACAGAAAAAGAGGGCAGGCATGACTGCGAGCCAGATAAAGATTTGTCTGTTCATAGCAATGAAAAGTGGTTGTTGAAGCACAAAAATATGAATTTGGGTAAGGGTTTTTCCCGGCTTCTGGTTTTGTTATTAACAGGATCGCTTTAACAACTAACGCCAGCCGATACTGAATAGTATTTACGCTTAATAAACAAGTTTTGAGTGTTGGGTTTTAAGTGTTGAATTAGTTTTAGGTGTTGAGTTTTAAACGTTGGGTTTTGAGGATAGAGTTATTTTCGAGTTTTGAGTTTTTATAACCACTAAGGTTGCACAAAGTACTGCACAAAGTAATACAAAGGATATTTCTTTGTGCGCCTAAGTGATATCCTTCGTGTTTCCTTTGTGGTGAAGAATCATACAATCAATATTCATTATTCATGATTGACAATCTTCATTAATCACTAGGAATTAGGATTTTATCACTCATCTTAGTATCTTTGCACCGCCAAGGGCAATACGTTCTATCGCCTCATGCCCAGGCATGGGGAGGAAAGTCGGGACAGCACAGGGCGCCATGCTTCCTAGCGGGAAGGCCACGCTGCATGCGTGGACAGCGAGTGCCGCAGAAAACTACCGCCTATGCCGCAGATTTTGGAGAAGGCTTGCCTTCGCCATTCCTACGGCAGGCAAGGGTGAAAACGTGGGGTAAGAGCCCACGCTCCTTTGTGGCGACACAGGGGAGGGGTAAACCTCATGGGCTGCAAGACCAAATATATTCCGGCAGGGGCTGCCCGCCCCGATCTTTCGGGAACCGGAATGGGTAGGTTGCTACAGGCTACAGGTGACTGTGGTCGCAGATAAATGATAGAAGCCCCGCAAGGGGAACAGAATCCCGCTTATAGTATTGCCCGGGATATACGGCCCCGGTTGTTGAAATACGCTGGGGCCTTTTTTATATAGAAGATAGAAGAATGAAGAAGTGGATATTAGATTGCGAATGCGAAAGTAGAAGGAGGTGGGGTGCAAGGTACTTCTTCTCTCTTCTATCATGATCTAATATTTACGATCTTCTCTGGGTTCTCGTATCCACACTCACCTTCGGATATACAAATTACAGTTTACAATATACAATATACAATATTCAAATGCTATTGCCACCAAGACACAAAGGCTCCAAGGTGAACCAAGTCCGAAATATAAAAACTGTCATCTGACGACGAGGAGCATAGCGACGAGGAGGAAGGACCCTATGGCATGTATTGAGTTGTTGTTAGGTAGCACCCATTGGCGTTTAACGCATCTTTAGCAGGTGCAAGTTATTGTTAAGGAGCATATGTGATGTAGGTCCTTCGTCGCTCGCATACACGAGCTCCTCACACCTGCGCTGAGCTTCGGTGTACAATGCAGCATGACAGTTTTTATCTATAGGCCTTTGTTATACTTTCTGGTCCTTGCCTGGGATTAAAGAATTGATTATCTTTAGTACTCCAAAAATCCTCTTGAGAATGAAGCGAATATTGCTTTTGATCACGCTTGGCATCTATTCCTGTACTTTAACCGGACAGGAATATTATCCATTGATTGAAGAAAGCAAAACATGGAATGTGCTATTGGTTACCTCGAATTATCCTCTTGATACATCCTATTCAACGTTTACCTATAAGTTTGATGGTGATACGATCATTGATTCAAAAGAGTATTTAAAGCTTTTTTACTCGCATGAAGAATATCCCATTGACTGGTACCTGGTGTGTTGTATGAGGGAGGATAGTAATAAGAGAGTTTGGGGTGATTGGGGTTTTGCAGAAGAAATTTTGATGTATGACTTCTCCGCTGAGGCAGGTGACACTATTATATCAGGATTAGATCCGGTGCCATATGTTATTGATTCAATAGGTATAGAGACAATTGATCAGGAAGAACGCAAGAAATACTGGATATCATGTGCCTTGGATCCTTACTATAGTGAAACCTGGATAGAAGGAATTGGCAGCAGTAAAGGGATATGCTGTGCTCTTTCTTCTGGATGGGTTGGTGGTTGGTACAGGCTGCTATGTATGCACGAGGATCAAAATCTGGTATATCAGAATCCCAATTATCAGTCCTGCTATTTAATTACCGAAGTTGAGGAGATTGAGGATCTTCGGTTTAGGATATATCCAAATCCGACAAGCAAATTAATAATGATAGAGAATACCGCGAATGTTAAAATTGAATCTATATCGTTGATTAACCTGCAGGGACAAATAATTAAGCAGTTTGATAATACCAAGCGATATTTAGATGTTTCAGAGATTATTGCAGGAATATACTTCATTCTTGTAAAAACTGAAACACAATTGCAGAGTGAAAAGCTAATAATCAAAAGGTAGTACCCATTGAGGGTGTGCAAGACCCCGACAGGAAAATTCTGATTTCAATTTCTGATTTCTGATTTCAATTTCTGATTTCTGATATCTCTACCCCACCCAACCCCTCCCCGTGTGACTTCTTCTCACTATATGGTCATTGTTGAGGGGAGGGCTACTATTGTTTTATGATCTTCCACCCCGGGCTACGCCCGGGGCTACAGCCATATGACCCCTTTGGGGTCTCTTAATCAAATAATTCACCCAACCCCCAACACTACGAATAGGCAAAGCACTGCAGATCCACTCTCCGGATAAATCTTACAAAACAGCCCGGCAGGTTCAGTTGGCTTTATCGAAATTCTTTTCAATCACGGACATGGCTTCGGCATATCCCTTCTCGATCAGCTCAGGGATCTGCTTGACATGATAGTAGTCAAATTCTGAGAGGTCGGGGGTGATCAGCAGGTCAGCCTCTTCTGTTTGAAGTTGTGTAACATTGCGCAGCGTTAAGTGGACAGTATTGATCAGGACCTGGACAATGTTTTTTGGTTTGGTAAAGTTTTGCTTCGCGTTGAGGTCCACACCTATTATATATTCGGCCCCCATATCCCTTGCTGAAAGAACAGGCACATTTTCGGCGATCCCCCCGTCAACCAGCAATCGGTTATCCGTTTCAACAGGGACAAACAGGCCGGGGATGGATGTACTTGCCAGAATAGCAGTGGTGATGCTGCCTTTTTTAATTACGACCTTTTCGCCACTTGTAATATCTGTTGCAACTATTGCCAGCGGTATTTCCGTATCTTCGAAAGTAACATCTCCAAGGTTATCCGTAATTAATTTGCCCATCTTTTTGTTACTCAATAACCCGTTTCGGCTAAAAGCTAACCTGGAAATATCAATCCAGTCAACCTCCATGGCAATGCTTCGGATCTCTTTCCACGATTTACCGAAGGCAAACATTGCAGCCACCAGGGCACCTATGCTGGTCCCGGATATGTATTTAACGGGTATCCTGGATTCCTCAAGTGCACGGATCACACCGATATGGGCCGCGCCAAGCACTGCGCCTCCACCCAGTGCGAGTCCGATATTCTGATTTGCTTTTATTGACATAAGGCTTTTAAAAATCCCTTTGCTGTTTTGCAAGAGTACTAAAATAATACATATGGTCAACAGGAAGGGCTTCTGTCCCACTGTTATGCAAAATATTTTCAAAAGTACTTCTAGAAACTAAGATGTGTAATCTGATTTACAAGCTTCCGATTCAACTAATTCAATTAATTTTGCCGTGCTCCGGCGGCTTAAATCTCACTACTTGCACTTACCCGGAATTAAGGAGAACCGGGAACCGCCGGAGCGTTTTTATTTCTCATTCGGTATTTCACCTTTCACATGTGCAATTTAATCCTCCTTCGCGTTCGCTTCGGCGGACGAGAAGAGTGGTTAAATGCCTCGATGCTCTGTATCGAAAACTTGGGTCCAGGGTTCTACCCTGGGGTATAATACCAGTTATTCATACATGCCGGTGTTCTGCCAGCAACTGGCAGCTCGTACCTCTTCCTGCAATTTTGTCAGCTAAAAACCGCTTTATTTAAAATATATTCTAAATAACTTGCTTGGCACATTCCTTGATTTCACATTTCAAAACTTGAATATGAAAGAAATCAGATCACACAAGGAATTGCTTCATGCTATTGAGAACCTTGATAAAGCATATTTGCTCCTCTACAAAAAGGGCTCGGAGCAAAGCGATTGCGCCTATGCAAATTTGTCAGAAGCATCGAACGAAAATAAGAAGGTGCATGTGTTTGTTGCCGATACCAACCTGGTGCGCGACATCCATCCGAAATATGACATCACAAGTGCTCCCACTATGGTGGTTTTCGAGAAGGGTGAATTTAAGAATGTGGTGAAAGGCTGCCACCATCCCGGTTTTTTCCAATCGGTATTTGAAAGTGCCGTGGTGCATGCAGCCCACAGTGACCGTCCAAAGAAGAATGTCACGGTTTATACCACGCCCACCTGCACATGGTGCAATACACTGAAAACATATCTTCGGAAAAATGGCATTGCTTTCAGGGAAGTGGATGTCTCACGCGATCAGTCGGCAGCGGAAGCCATGGTCCGGCGAAGCGGTCAGCAGGGCGTCCCACAGACCGACATAGAAGGAACCATGATCGTGGGATTTGATAAGACGAAAATTAACAGCATGCTGGGGATTGGGGAAAATGGTTGACAGTTTACTGTTGACAGTTGAGTATGCAGTAGGCGGTAGGCATTAGGCAGTAAGCAGTAGGCAGTAGGTTACCTTCGTAATAGTCTTTAAAGGTGAGACCAGCTGCCAGTAACCAGTAACGAGTAACCAGCAACGAGTAACAAGTAACGAGTAACGAGTAACCAGAAACAAGTAACAAAAAACAATACATAATCATGAAGGAATTACAACCACTGAACCAGAACGTGATCCTGGATATCACGGAAGATAAGAAAGAACAAACCACGGCTTCGGGGATCATCATCCCTGATACAGCTAAAGAGAAACCTTTATTTGCAAAGGTGGTTTCGCTCAGCAATATTGAAAACTGTGAGATCGCCTTAGGCGATACCGTATTTTATAAGCAGTTCTCGGGAACCGAGATCGAGTTTGAAGGAAAAAAGTACCTCACCGTCCCTTATGCTGACTTACTGGCCAAGGTCGTTGACACAGAGGAGATATAGGAGATTGAACGATCTGGCGATATAGACGATTGAGCGATGGTGAAAGTCAAAAAACTTCATTCCATCTCCTAAATCGTTCAATCTTATACATCGATCAATCCATGGGTTTTCTTATTTTTACCGCATGAAGGGAAAGACCCGATATGCAAGGGAAACATTTCGGCTGTACCTGCCGCCGACGGTAGGCTATAATTATCCTCATCTTCTAAACCTTTTACGGAAGTATGGTGTCGACAAGGGTCTCCACGGGCGTGCTTTTATCGTTTCCGCCATTAGCATGATAGGGGTTCCGTTCCGGATATATGAGAGGTTTGCTTACGATAAAAAGGCAGAAAAGGTTGATTTTAAGGAACCTCCGGTCTTCATCCTCGGCCACTGGCGAAGCGGAACCACACATTTGCACAACCTTCTTTGTCAGGACCCCCTGGCATCTTTTGTTACCACCTATCAGAGTGTATTCCCTGATCAGACCCTGGCTGCCGGCAGCAGGTTTCTCTTCAAAAATATCATGAAGATGATCATGCCGTTAAAAAGGGCAGGCGACAATATTAAACTCAACACTGAATATCCCCAGGAGGAAGAGTTTACCCTAGGCGCACGTAACCCGGTTTGTTTTTACTATTTCTTTTATTACCCTGAGCTTATTACGAAATTTTATGATCAATATTTAAATTTCAGCACCAGCGATGATCTCACACGCAATACATTTATTGCGGATTATAAAAGGGTAATAAACAAAGCGCAGTTATATTCAGGTAATCAGCGCTTTCTCTCCAAGAACCCGGCCAATACTGCTCGCATACCACTCCTTCTCGAAATGTACCCCGATGCACGTTTCATCCATATCTACCGCAACCCCGTCGATGTGATCCTGTCGACACGCCACTTCTTTTCCCATATGATGCCTGGGCTGAACCTTCATAAGATCGATTTCGAAAGCGTTAACAGCGACATCTTCGATATCTACAACAGGATGATGCATGATTATCTGGAAACCAGGGATCTTATCCCCGAAGGAAACCTGGCAGAGGTGCGTTATGAAGAATTGTCAAAAAATCCCGAACAAGAGATCAAGCGTATTTACGATCAGTTCGGATTTGAAGGTTATGAGAAAGCATCTCCCCTTGTTCAAAAATATGCCGAAGCCAAGAGAGCTTATGTGAAAAACAAATATTCCATCAAAAAATCCCTCCTCGATGAGATCCTTTCAAACGTTGAGTTCACCATGAAAGAATGGAATTATGATATTCCAGGGAATCTTGATATAGTTGACAGTTAACAGTTAACAGTAGGCAGTCCCGAAAAAATGCAAATCTTTGATTTGCTCTTTTTTCGAGGATCCTCGAAAAACAATGAAATCGAAGATTTCTGGTTTTTCGGGATAGGCAGTAAGCAGTAGGCAGTAGGCAGTAGGCTGTACTTTGCAGATACTATATAAATGGTCATTTCGAACGAAGTGAGAAATCTGTTGCTGACATTTATCACAGATTTCTCCTTACGCTTCGCTGCAGACGAAATGACTATTTGAGCTTAATTATACGTCGGCAAAAACGAATATTCCTTCGCATACTTCAGCATCTGCTGGCTGAAATCATCCGGGTATTCTACTTTCACGTCAACAATACTTTCACCATCATAAACGGGCACAAGCACAGGGTTGATGAAACCGCCGTAT
>JAZBOU010000134.1:0-6613 GCA_036351275.1 Bacteroidales bacterium | reverse complement strand
GTATTACGTATTACGAATTTAACATTAAATATTCGTGGTACGTGGTACTGTTTAGTAGTTACCCGAACCCAAACGCCCGATACCCGATGCCCGAAGCCTGACGCCCGAAGCCTGATTACATCTTAACCAATCTCCGGGTAAATGTGGCTTCCCCGTCGTTGATCCTGATGAAATAGGATCCTTGCGGCAGGTCGGAAGTGTTCAGGGATATGGTTTCGCCTGACTCACGAACTTCTTTCATCGTCTTGCCGGCGATATCAAGTATGCTGATATTCACTTCATCCGTGGTGTTGGCCATGAATAACTTAACACTTTCCGTAGCCGGGTTGGGGCCAAAGGTGAAGAAAACGGGGTTTTCTGTTTCCTCAACACCTACCGTAATGCTTCCTACTTTGTTCAACACCCAGTTGTTCGGGTCTACCCAAATGGCGATCACCTGTCCTTCTACAGGCACGGTAAACTGCTCAAAGTTTGAATCATGATACACCCTGATGGTGGTATCCCCTTCAGAGGTCATGATCGTATACTCCATTGACATTTTGAACAGTGGTGTAACCGAGGGGTATGACGTTTCCTGGGTGATGTTCATGTTTACGCCTTCGGGGGTCTGGTTCCATACGATGCTGTATATGGGATAGCCTTCGCCATAATACCACTGGTTGAAGAAATCGTCAAAGTCCGTCCCGCTCAGGTCTTCCACCACCATTTTAAAGTCGTCGCCCGTGGCCGTACTGTCGGCAAAGCGTTGCTGGAACTCATCCAGTATCGCAAAGAACAGGCTGTCGTTATCGAGCTCGAAACGAATCATATGTATGATGGATCCCCCTTTATCGTACGTTAGTCTGCCACTGAATATCCTGCCAATGTCATCCAGGTCTTCCGGCGGAACATATACACTTCCGTCGGGGTCATCCAGAACATTGGAATGCTTCTGGCTCATCCATGAGTTTGCCGATGCCTGGCTAACCAGGTACTGCCGTGCCAGGTATTCGCCATACCGCGCAAAGCCTTCGTTGATCCAGATGTCGGACCATGTGGCACAGGTCACATTGTCGCCAAACCACATATGCCCCAGCTCATGTGACACAAGGTCATAGTTAAACCCCCCGATGGTGGTCATGGTCTGGTGTTCCATGCCTCCTGGCAGTTGTGTCAGGCAATGTCCGTATTTTTCTTCATGGAAAGGATAAAGGACATAGAGATCAGAGAATAATTCGATAAAATCGGCGGTTACATCAATGTCATCCCCGTACTGGTTGATGATGTTCGGGTGATCATACAGGAAATTCTGTATAAGTATGGAGTCCCCGCCCATTTCTTCAGGGTGGGCATAAATATTATATTCGAGGTAATCGGCCACTGCAAAGGAGATCAGGTAGTATGCAATGGGATATTTTGATTTCCATTCATACCTGAGCTTATTATCGGGCATAGGGGTAACGGCTGTCAGCAATCCCTGTGAACCGGCCATGTATTCCTCGCCGGTGGTCAGGAAGACCCAGCATGAATCAGCCTTATCGGGTAAAACCTGTTTAACCGGAAACCAGTCGCGGGCCGCATAGGGCTCGGAGAGTGTCCATGTTACATGTTTATCCCAGGCTGAAGAATAAGCATTCGTCACTCCTGAGAAAAACCCGCCTGAAGGCGGTGTGCCGTGATAATACACCTGTACCACAAAATCATCTCCCTGGTTCAGAGTTGCTGGCGTAGTCATGTAAATGTGATTGTTGGCATGCAGGGGTGTTACCATTACTCCGTCAATAAAAGCGGAGTCGACAAACATTCCGTCGGTATATTCAAGCACCAGGGTGTCGAGCGTATTGGATACAACTTCCGCGTGGATACTTACATTTCCCGCGATATCAACATTATTCGGGTTAACTTCAATATCAAGGAAGTAGAAGGTAACATCATAATCCCACAATTGGTCGTCCTGGAAATAGAAGAAAGCCTCGGTATCTTTATGATGATGACCTTTGGCATGATTGCAACCAAAATGGGTGTCTTCCGGTTGATTCCATTGCCCGAAAGCAACTGCAGTAATGATCACGAGTACGAGTAGAAGGGTGAGTTTTTTCATTTTTTAAACATTTATTTCATTTGAGGGCTCAATATTAGCTAATTAACTAACATAACAGCCCCAAATTTGTTTAATAATATAACGCTTGTATCGTTTATACACAATTTTACGCCCCTTATTACGATTCAAATAATAGATAGTATTTGAATAACTACCTTTGTACCCCTTATGCAGGATAATTACAACATACTGTTAAGCAAGCTGAAAGCTTTTACACGCAAATATTACCTGAACCAGTTGTTCAGGGGGGGTATATGGTTTATCACATTGTTTGTGTTTTTTTTCCTGCTTGTAAATGTATTCGAATATTTTGCCTGGAGCAGTCCCGGGGTAAGAACCACTTTGTTTTATACTTACATTCTCTTCAATGCGATCATCCTGATCCGCCTGGTGATCATACCTCTTTTCAGGCTATTCAGGATCGGAAAAACCATAGGGGATGAAGAGGCCGCATTGATGATCGGGGATCATTTTCCTGAAGTGCGCGACAAATTGCTGAACACCATACAGCTCAAAAAGTTAAGCAGGGAGAATGGCACGCTTGAACTCCTGAATGCAAGCATCGAACAGAAAACAAAAAGCCTTCATCCCATACCTTTTGTAAAAGCGGTCGACCTGAGGAGGAACAGGGTATATCTCAAGTATGCCATCCCTCCATTGCTGTTGCTCTTTACCATATTGCTGGCCTCCCCCTCGACGATCACAGAACCATCCCAAAGGCTTTTGAAACACCGGGCTGTGTTTGATAAACCCGTGCCTTTTACCATTCGCATCCTGAACGAAAAAATGGAGGCGATCCGTTATGATGATTTCACCCTGCGGCTCGGGATCAGCGGGGACAAGGTGCCTGCCACAGTATATTTTCTTGAAGGCGAAAACATGATCCCCTTCATGAAAGAACCCTCGGGGGAGTATACACATGTGATGAACAGGCTGCAGCAGGATATTCAGTTCAATATCCTGGCAGAAGATTACAGCTTCGGGCCATACCTTATTAAGGTGCTGCCGAGGCCGGTGATCACCAGCTATGAGGTGGCCCTTGAATATCCGCAATACACCGGGAAACGAAATGAGGTGCTTAAAAACACCGGCGACCTCATTGTGCCGGAAGGAACCCATGCAAGCTGGAAAATTATTACCCGGGATGCATTTTCGGTATTGTTCGGTTTTCCTGACGAACAGCTTATCTTAGAGAACCGGGGATCAAATGCGTTTGAATATGATCGTCTGCTCGTGGAAAATACGATGTATTCGATATCCGTGTCCAATGAATTCATGGCAAACCCTGACACGATAAGTTTTGCTGTGCAGGTTATCAAAGATAATTACCCCGCCGCAGTATTCGAGGAATTCAGGGATTCGGTCTTCGACAAGCGCCTGTATTTCCGTGGACAGATCAGCGATGATTATGGCTTCACGGACCTTACGTTTAATTATGAATTCCTGAATAATTATGATTCTGTCCGTACAGAAGGAAAAGTATACCGTGACCCGGTCCCGTTTACGACTGCATCTACACGACAAATGGTCTTCCATTATTTCGATCTGGGCAGATTAAATGTGAAGCCCGGCGATGAAATACAGTATTATTTTGAGGTCTGGGACAACGACGGGGTCAACGGTTATAAAAGCAGCCGCTCGCATACCATGATATTCCGTGCGCCCAGCCTGGAGGAGATCAATGAGCAGGCTGAGCAGGGAAACAATGAGATCAAGGAAGACATGGAAGACCTGATCAGGGATTCCCGAATGCTACAGGAACAGATACAAAAGCTCAACAAGGAGCTGATCAATAAGGAGAACCTGAGCTGGCAGGACCGGGAGCAGCTCCGCCAACTGCTGGATCAGCAGGAGCAGTTACAGGAAAGACTTGACCTTCTGCAGGAAAAAAATGAACAGAATATCCTGCGTGAAGAAGAATACAAAAATCAAAGTGAGCATATCCTGAGAAAGCAGGAAGAGCTGGAAGAGCTGTTCAATGAGATCATGAACGATGAGATGAAAGCCCTTTTCGAGGAATTGCAAAAGATGCTGGAGGACATCCGCAAGGATGATGTACAGGAAATGCTGGAAAAGATGGAGATGAGTGCGGAAGACATTGAAAAGAACCTGGACCGCAACCTGGAGCTCTTTAAACAACTTGAATTCGAGAAAAAACTCACCGAAACCATCGACAGGCTGAATGAGCTGGCAGACAAGCAAGAGGAACTTTCTGAGAGGTCGGAAACCAAAGATGGGGATAAAGAGGAACTTTCTGAGGAACAAAATAAGCTGAAGAACGAATTTAATGAGATCAGTGAGGACCTGGATAACCTGGAAGAGCTGAACGAAGAGCTGGAGAACAGTCATAAAATGCAGGAAACAGAGGAGATCGAGGACAATATCCGTGAAGAAATGGATAACAGCATGGAGAACCTTGAAAAGGGCAAGATGAAGAAGGCATCCGAATCACAGCAGAAGTCGGCGCAGGATATGCAGGAAATGGCCATGATGCTCAGTACCATGCAGGCCGACATGCAACAGCAATCCAATGCCGAAGACATCAATGTGATCAGGGAGATCCTGGAAAACCTGCTGATCATTTCTTTCGACCAGGAAGGCCTGATTGGCGACCTGAACAACACAAGCTATGCAGACCCGAGGTACCAGGAGATCATCAACAGTCAGTTTGAACTGCAATCGAATATGCAGATCATTGAAGACTCCCTTTATGCCCTCAGCAAACGCCAGGCAATGATCAAGTCCTTTGTAATCAAGGAACTTGACAACATCCGCAACAATATAGATGATGCCTCCGATTACATGCATAACCGCCGTAAAGGGAATGCCCTGGTATCGCAGCAATACGCCATGACCTCCATGAATAACCTTGCCCTTTTCCTGTCAGAGGTGCTTAACCAGATGCAGCGGGAACAAAATATGAACATGCCGGGCAGTGGCAGTTGCAGCAATCCCGGACAGGGACAGCCCAGCAAGATGCCTCAAAGCATGAGTGAACTTCAGAAACAGCTCAACGAACAGATGCAGCGGATGAAGAACGGCCAGAAAAACCCGGGTGAGCAGGGCAATGAGGGTTCCACCCCCGGCATGTCGGAAAGTGAGCAATTTGCGCGCATGGCTGCCGAACAGGAAATGATCCGTCAAAAAATGCAGCAATATCTTGATGAATTAAAAGAAGGCGGACAGACAGGCGATGCGGGTTTGAGCCGGCTGATGCAGGACATGGAAAAAACTGAAGAAGACCTTGTAAATAAAAGGATTACAGAAGAAACACTGCAACGCCAGGAAGAGATCATGACACGCCTGCTGAAGCATGAAAAAGCGGTCAGGGAGCGGGAGAAAGAAGAGCGCCGCGAATCAAAAGAATCAAAAACGCAGGAATATAGTAACCCTGACAATTTTTTAGAGTATAAAAGAATACTATCTAAAGAAGTAGAACTATTGAAAACGGTTCCACCCAATTTAAAACCATATTATAAGCGCAAAGTGAATGAATATTTTTATAACTTTGGGAATTAAACGTATTCAACATGGGTAGGAAGGAAAAGCTTATACTCGAATCCAGGCCTGAAAATATCAGTGCAGTTGAACGATTCGTTGAAGAGATCTGCGATTATTATAATATCAACGACACCTATTTCGGAAATATTCTTATTGCCCTGACAGAAGCGTTTAACAATGCCCTGTTTCATGGTAATCAAAGCCAGGCTGATAAGAACATTGAAATCGTTTTTGAATCAAAGCCCAAAGGCTTATCGTTCACCGTAAAGGATGAGGGAACAGGTTATGATCCCGGCCAGGTACCCGACCCGCTCGATATTGAGGTTGAACCCGAAAGTGATTCGGGACGCGGTCTTTTTCTGATACATTCCCTTTCGGATAAGGTAGATCTCAGAGATGACGGAAGCTGTATTGAGATGTTCTTCCGCATATCCGGTATTGGCCACGAAGCCATGAAAAAAAGGATCGGTCATTTCAACGAATATTTCCAGACCAAAAAGCAAAAGGTCTGATTCCCCCATTGATTTAAGCTGAATGGAACCCCTGATACAGTTCTTCTCCGAAGAAGTTGACTTTAGTCTGGATGATGAAAGCCTTATCAGAGATTGGATCCTCAATGTGCTCCGCTCCGAGGCGCTTGATGCCGGCGTGATCAACCTTATATTTTGCAATGATGTGTATTTGCTGGACCTCAACCAGCGTTTTCTCGAACGAGATACCCTGACGGATGTCATTGCCTTTGATTATGGTGAAGAAGGCAATGAAGTATCCGGTGATATTTTCATTAGCATCGATCGTGTCAGGGAAAATGCCTTGTCATATGGCCTTCCAACACATCTTGAAGTACATCGCGTGATCATCCATGGTATTCTTCACTTATGCGGATACCGCGACTCTGTGGCAGTTGAAAAAGCGGAAATGAGATCCAAAGAAGATAAATACCTATCTTTGCTCACATCCTAAAAAGCTTGTTTTTAATACGATACACCTATGTTTCCTCATTATGATGTAATCGTTGTTGGTGCCGGTCAT
>JAZBOU010000133.1:0-19475 GCA_036351275.1 Bacteroidales bacterium | reverse complement strand
TCGGTTTCGGATGCCGGCGTTGGTGCACTATGCGCCCGAACCGCCGTGATGGGAGCATTCCTGAATGTGAAGATCAATGCTGAAGGCGTTGATGATAAAGAATTTGTCAATGATCTTCTGTCCCGAGGTGCGGAAATTGAAACGCAAGCTCTAGCCCAGGAAAGGGAGATCCTTACAATCGTAAATAACAAAATCAACAATTAAAAATATTCTGAATTCTGAATACTGTATTCTTAATTCTTTAAAAAATGATCAAACACATCGTCATGATCCGGGTAAAAGGAAACAACCCGGAAGAGAAGAGGAATAATGCCGTTATCCTGAAAGATGCTATAGATGGGCTCGTGGGAAAGATCCCTGAATTGAAGAGCATGGAAACCGGATTGAATGTAAACGAGAAGCCAATGGCCTACGACCTGGTTTTAACTTCGGTTTTTGAGTCGATGGAAGCACTGGATGCTTACAGGGTTCATCCGGAGCATAAAAAGGTGCTGGAAATATTATATGAGCTGAAAGACGAGACCGCCGTTGTTGACTATGAGTATTAGGCGTTTGGCTTTTGGCGTTGGGCATTTGGCTTTTTAATTCAATGAATTCCAAGTACTCCAGGTATTCTATGAACTTGATGAACTTTCGCAGAACATTTCGTTAATATTTAAGTATAAACCTATAATACCGTTTTGACAGACCTTCTAATCACCGGATTCATTCAGATCAGGTGGATCGATATCGTCGATATCCTCCTGGTAGCCTTATTGTTGTACGAATTGTACAAATTGCTGAAGGGGACGGTGGCCATCAATATCTTTTTCGGCATTGTTGCCGTTGTGTTAATCTGGCAGGTGGTAAATGCCCTGCAAATGGAGCTCCTTAGCCAGATTCTCGGGGCCTTTATCAGTGTAGGTTTTATTGCCCTGATCGTGATCTTCCAGCCGGAGATCCGACGTTTTCTTCTGGCATTGGGAACAACAACATTTATGCGAAAGCGGGGGAGGAGGTTCCTTTTCTGGCGATTCAATTTTGATGAGCAAATGGAGATCGATGCCGATGCTATTGTGATGGCCTGCAACAGGATGGGCGAGGCCAAGCAGGGAGCCCTGCTGATCATCACAAGGAAAAACGAATTGAAACAATATGTAAATACAGGAGAGATCCTGAATGCCCGGCTCTCAACCCCCTTGATCGAAAATATTTTCTACGGGCAGGGCCCTTTGCATGATGGTGCAATGATTATCAGCGGAAATACGATCATGGCAGCTGCGTGTATCCTTCCCGTTTCCGGTAATTCGGATATTCCAAAACGCCTTGGCCTCCGGCACAGGGCTGCAGTAGGTATTACAGAAGTGTCGGATGCCATCGCAATCGTAGTTTCGGAAGAGACCGGCAAGATCAGATATGCAGTTGAGGGGAAACTGAGCCCTAAAGTTGATGTTGCTGAATTGAAGTCTTTCCTGGAAGAGGAATTCACGGAGAATCCATTTTCGAAGGAAGATCCCAATGAGGAGGAAGGGGAATAAAAGGCTACCGGCTAACCGGAAACCGGAGACCGGAATTAATTTCAGATTTCAGAGTTCAGAGTTCCGACCAGCTTCACCACCTCCACCGCTTCTTTCACATCATGCACCCGCAATATTTTTGCTCCGTTCATTACGGCAACGGTATTTACCACAGAAGTGCCGTTCATGGCTTCGGCTACATCGGTGCCGAGCACACGGTTGATCATCGATTTCCTGGATAAACCCACCATCACGGGATAGCCCATCTCAGCAAAAACATGAATGTTCCCCAGCAGGGTGTAATTATGATCATCGTTCTTTCCGAAACCAAAGCCGGGATCCAGGATAAAGTTTGATGCCCCGGCCTCTTTGAACAACGCGATCTGCTTCATAAAAAAGGCCTTGATGTCCTCAACAACATTTTCGTATTCAGGGTTCTTCTGCATATTGCCCGGCCTGCCCTGTATATGCATGATCACATAGGGAACATCCCATTTGCCGATCAAGGGCAGCATGCCGGCATCAAAGGTCCCGCCCGAAATGTCGTTGACCATATCTATCCCGGCATCAAGCGCTTTTTCAGCTACGCTGGCATGGAATGTGTCAACAGAGAAGCAGGTATCCGGGTATTCCTTCCGCACAGTCTTGATGACGCTATCGATACGTGACCATTCTACGTCCGAACTGATCTCCTTTGCTCCGGGCCGGGTTGAAACTCCGCCGATATCAATAATGCTTGCACCCCATTTCAGCATATGTTCCACGTGGTCGACAGCCCTTTGCTCGTCGGTATAGCTGCCACCATCGAAAAATGAATCGGGAGTTACATTCAGTATCCCCATCACGACAGGTGTGGAGAGATCGGGAAAATTAGTATTCGAATTCATCCTTTTTGATTGTTGAAAATGATGTACCTTTATCGCTTATTTAGGATAAGCACGAACCGGGTGCTAATTTAATAAAATGATGGACAGGACCATACAGCAATTCGAGAACGTGATCGCCCTTTGCAGGGATGTTTTCCTGAAGAAAATGAAAGACTATGGCTTTGCCTGGCGGATATTGCGAACCCCCTCCCTCACCGACCAGATCTACATCAAGGCCAGCAGGATCAGGAGTATTGAAAGCAAAGGGGTAAGCAAGGTCGGGGAAGGCAGTATACCGGAATTCATAGGCATCATTAATTATTCTATCATGGCCCTCATCCAGCTTGAACTCGGCGTGGCGGAAGAGGAAGACCTGGACCAGAAAACAGGACTCGAATTCTATGACAAGTACGTTTCTGAAGCTCAGAAGCTGCTGCTCGACAAAAACCATGATTACGATGAGGCCTGGCGTAACATGAGGGTTAGCTCCCTTACCGATATCATTCTTATGAAACTGCTCAGGGTGAAGCAGATAGAAGACAACGACGGGAAGACATCTGTATCAGAAGGTCTTGATGCCAACTATTTCGACATTATTAATTACGCGGTTTTCGCGCTCATTCAACTCACAGAGGAACAGGCATGAAATTTATACGAAATTTCAGCAGGCTGTTTGTCGGCCTGGTTTTTATATTTTCAGGTACGGTTAAAGGGATCGACCCACTGGGTACGGCCTATAAGATAGAAGATTATTTCATTGCGTATGGCACTGAATGGGCCATGCCCCTGGCTCTTTTCATTGCCGTATCTCTCTGCACACTGGAATTTATCCTGGGTATATCCTTGTTGTTCAACGCCTCGGTCAAACGAACGTCGTGGGTGCTCTTCCCCCTCATGATCTTTTTTACGATCCTTACCCTGATAGATGCCGTTTATGAGCCCGTGCCGGATTGCGGATGCTTCGGCGACGCCATCAAGCTTACCAACTGGGAAACATTTTATAAAAATGTAGTGCTGATCATCTTTACGGCCATCATATTCTTTGAAAGGAAGAAGTTCCGGCCGCCGGCAGCTTATTTATACAGCTTCAGTGTATTCACATTGTTTATCATCTGTTTTGTCTGGTTCTCCAATTTCAATATCAACCACCTGCCTGTTGTTGATTTCAGGGAATGGAAGGTCGGTAACGATATGCAGCCCGAGGGAGGGGGAGTAGCCAAAATATACCTGACCTACAGGAATATTGCCACGGGGGAAGAAACAGAGTTCCTCTCAGAAGATCTTCCATGGCAGGATACAGTCTGGATGTCGGAGTGGGAATTTGTCGACCAGCGAGTGGATGATTCCGATGTATTGAAGGCCCATGAACTTATCATTGAGAGTATTGACGGGGAAGACCAGACGGAAGCCTTCATAGGCAACCCGGATTATCAGTTCCTGCTGATAGCCTGGAACCTCGAAAAAACAGATGCGGATTCATTCGAAAAGATAAAATCGCTTTTCAGCCAGGCTGACCGTGATGGTTATTCCTATATCGTTATCACCAGCAGCCTGCCGGAAGTCACCGATTTATATCGTGAAAAATACCTCCTCGATGAACACCTGGAGTTCTATTTCGGCGACGATATTGTACTTAAGACCATGATCAGGTCCAATCCCGGACTGATCCTGATGAAGGATGCCGTGATCCTCGAAAAGTGGCATTATAACGATTTCCCTGAATACAGTACGATCAAGGATGAATATATGAAGGAATAAATATCATGCTGCGCTTTATCATAAAACGGTTATGGTACGGGATCCTGGTCCTGCTTGGCGTAGTAACGGTTGTTTTTATCCTCTTCAATATTCTGCCGGGCGATCCGGCCAGGATGATGCTGGGACAGCGGGCCGATATTGCATCGGTTGAGGCGATCAATAAAGACCTTGGGCGAGATAAACCAATACATATCCAGTATTTTAACTTTCTAAATGATATTTCACCCCTTTCCATCCATGATCACGATGATACCGAATCCTACTGGTACTTCGATGAAAGTAAATACAGCGGTACGCAGCTGCTTAGCTTAGGATCGACAGGGATCTTTCTGAAGAAACCCTACCTGCGAAGATCCTACCAGTCGCAGCGAAAAGTGTCCGAAATACTGGCAGAAGCTTTTCCCAAGACCATGCTGCTGGCAGGTGTTTCCATATTGTTCGCCCTGGTTCTTGGGGTAGGCATAGGTGTGTTGCTGGCAGTAAAGAAGAATGTTATACTCGACAGGGTGGCGCTGGTTTTTTCGGTACTTGGAATGTCGATACCTTCCTTCTTTGCAGCCATACTCAATGCCTGGATATTCGCCTTCGTGCTGGTGCAGTTTACGGGGCTGAACATGTTTGGAAGCCTTTATGCTGTAGACGATTACGGACGGGGAGAATACCTGGAACTCAAGAATCTCATTCTTCCGGCCTTCACCCTGGGCATACGGCCTCTTGCCATTGTGGTGGAACTGACCCGTTCATCCCTGCTGGAGGTGCTCGGACAGGATTATATCCGCACCGCCAGGGCAAAAGGCCTCGGCAGGTTCCGCATTATTGGAAAACATGCATTAAAAAATGCCCTCAACCCCGTCATAACGGCGGTGTCGGGATGGTTTGCGTCGCTCATGGCCGGGGCTGTCTTTGTTGAATATGTATTCGACTGGAAAGGTGTGGGTGTTGTGATCGTGGATGCGCTGGAGAAATACGACTTCCCGGTGATCATGGGAGCCGTCCTCTTTATTTCTGTCATCCTCGTTTTAATTAATATTTTTGTGGATATAATTTACGGCTTCCTCGACCCGCGGGTGAGGATAGCATAAATCACAAATCAAAACATAAAAACATGAGAAGAAAACTGGTAGCGGGAAACTGGAAAATGAATATGAGCTTTCAGGAAGCTGATGACCTCATCGCCGGTATACTGAAAGAAATAGAGAACAATGAAATCCCTGATAAGGTTGAAGCCGTGGTATGTCCGCCGGCACTTTACCTTGAGCTGGCAACCGATATGGCAGCAGGGAAAGAGCTGTTCGTGGGGGCCCAGAACGTGAGTGAACATGATAACGGTGCATATACGGGCGAAATATCAGCTGCCATGCTCGAATCGGTGGAAGTGGATTACTGTATCATCGGGCATTCGGAGCGAAGACAGTATTTCCATGAATCCGACAGCCAGCTGGCAAGCAAGGTTGATATGCTGCTAAAGCATAACATAAAACCGATCTTTTGTTGCGGTGAGCTGCTTGATGACCGGGAGGATGACATGCACATGGAAGTAGTGAGCACGCAGCTCGAAGAAGGCCTGTTTCACCTCCCCGAAAAGGATTTTAATAAGGTCGTGATCGCCTATGAACCTGTGTGGGCCATCGGGACCGGTAAAACCGCAACACCCGAGCAGGCCCAGGAAATGCATGCTTTCATAAGGGCCCTGGTGGCAAAGAAATATTCGCAGGCAAGTGCGGATGCCTGTATGATCTTGTACGGCGGATCATGTAAACCTGATAATGCAGCTGAGCTATTCTCTCAGCGCGATGTTGACGGAGGGCTCATTGGTGGTGCCTCCCTGAAAGCAGATGATTTCTTAAGCATAATCAGATCAGCCTGATGTCATCAAAAATGTACTTTGAGGTACAGGTGAATACAGCACCCGGCCTGGATCATAACATCATTATAGCCCGGCTTGCCGCTCTTGGTTTCGATGGTTTCATCGAGGAGGAGGATCATGTACTTGCCTACAAAGTGAAGGAAAAGGAGGAAGCCGCTGATATCAGCGATGCCCTCAGGATCAGCGGGCTGGAAGCTGCAGGGCTGAACCTCATGGAGGATCAGAACTGGAACGAGGCCTGGGAGTCAGATTACCAGCCGGTTGTTATCGGGAACGATATGGTGGTCAGGGCACCTTTTCATAAACCCATGCAGGGGATTGAATATGATATTGTGATCGAGCCACGCATGGCCTTCGGTACGGCACACCATGAAACCACGGAGCAAATGCTGATGATGATCCACAAAATGGATATCCGGGGGAAAAAGGTACTCGATATGGGTTGTGGAACAGCGGTGCTGGCCATCCTGGCAGGGATGATGGGCGCTGCAGAAGTCCTGGCTATCGATAATGACGAGTGGGCATACCATAATTCGATCGATAACATCAGGCTGAACAAGGGCATAGAGGCCGAAGTATTGCATGGTGACGCCGGCCTGCTGGAAAACAGGGAATTCGATATAATATTTGCCAATATTAATCGTAATATACTATTGGAAGACATTCCGCAATATGCCGGTGCGCTTGCCGGAAAGGGCAAGCTGCTGCTGAGTGGGTTTTACCTTGAGGATCTTCCGGTAATAGAAGAAAAATCGGCGGCATCCGGTCTAAGATTATTGAACACATCGGTAAAGAACAACTGGGTAGCCGCATTGTTTATCAGGAACTAATTGTCTGGGTGTGAAAAGATACCTTTATACGCTTATTTCATTTCTCATACTGCTTGGTGTCAGCGGACAGCTAAAGGCCCAGATGATCAGGGAGGTTCATCAGAACCGCAACGACTATTTCCTGGATATCACCACCATCCTTCAATACACTAATAACAAAGATTATCTCGCCAGCGGGGAGGCTCTGCTGGAGGAGTTTGCCGGTGTATGGGAGTCGGGATATTTCAAGGAGCACCATCGCAGCAAGGTTTATGAGATCAGCAATACCATGCTGTCAAAAGGAATGCGTTCTTATCCCCATTTCTATGACTTCGTCAGATGTATGGTGCATTTCGTCAGGACGAAGCAGTCAGATGAAAGCTTCGAGACCTGGCTGGTTGAACTGGATACACTTGGCGCTGCACGATCATCCAGGTCCATGGCTGATTTCCTTGAATATAGCCTCCTGCTGTTCGAGGATAATACCCTGTATGAAACACGTTCAAGGGCATGGTATTTCCGTAACGGAAACTTTTCCTTCAGCTATGACAGCATTCTGTTTATCGATTTCCCTGAACTTGACCTGGTCTGTTCAACCCAAAAAGACAGCTCCATCATTGAAGGCACAAGCGGAAAGTACTACATAAACCGTGAGCTTTTTGTTGGAAGGAACGGTAAAGTGACCTGGCAGCGGGCCGGTTTTGATGAGGACGAGGTTTATGCAGTGATCAATGCATATGAGGTCGATCTAAAATCACTTTCATTTTCTTCGGATTCCTCCGTGTTGTACAACAAGAAATATTTCGATTTTCCCATACCGGGTGTTTTTAAGGAAAAGGTCCTGTCAAGCCCCCCGGGCGACAGGGCTTCTTATCCGCAGTTTGATTCGTATTTCAAGGATTACGAGGTGGTAGGTATTTATGAGAATGTAAACTTTTACGGTGGGATCGGGATGCGCGGGCGTACCGTGGTATTTACGGGGAAAGATAACCGGCCGGCCCGTTTTATATTTAAAAAGGGCGGGGAATACTTTGCAGTGATCCGTTCAATGGTATTCCAGCTGGAGGAGGACGAGATCGTATCGTCACCGGCCTCTTTCAGCATTTATTTCGACCAGGATTCTATTTATCACCCTGGTTTGCAGATGCGATACGACGATAAGACCAAAGTACTCAGCCTGATCAGGCTGAACAGGGGCATTGCACAAAGTCCGTTCTTCGATGACTATCATAAAGTAGATATGTACAGCGAGGCCCTTTACTGGGTGATGGATTCGGAGGAAGTCAGTTTTGAGCAGATCCGGGGGATCAGCCAGAGCAGC
Source organism: Bacteroidales bacterium (assembly GCA_036351275.1). Lineage (GTDB taxonomy): Bacteria > Bacteroidota > Bacteroidia > Bacteroidales > B18-G4 > B18-G4. The sequence continues at coordinate 11,358 of JAZBOU010000133.1, read as the reverse complement.
AAAATCAGTTTTGAGTCGGACCGGTATTATTCTGAATATGAGTACTATAAACTGCAGGGCATTGATGAGGTGAATCCCATTGTGCAGGTGAAAAGGTATGCCGACCGATACACAACGGATGTTGTTAAAGTTGGGGCTTTTTCCGATTTCATTAATAAGCCGGAGGAGCAGGCCGTTTCCATGTTATTGTTGCTGGAAGCTCGCGGACTGGTCGCATACAACACAGATAAGCGGCAGGCCCTGATCAAAAAGCGCCTCTATGATTACCTGCAAGCACATCATAAGGAAACTGATTATGATGTGATCCATTTTGATTCGGAAACAACCGAAAAACGCAATGCCGTGGTGGAACTCGCAACATTCGATATGCTGATCAGCGGGGTTCCGGAGATCTCGCTCAGCGATTCACAGGGAGTGTATATTTATCCGTACGAAGAGGAGATCATACTGAAGAAAAACAAGGACTTTCTGTTTTCCGGCAAGATCAGGGCCGGCCTCTTCGAGTTCTATGCACAAGATTGTATTTTCCAATACGATACATTCATGATCAGTATGCCGCAGATCGATTCCATGAGTTTCTTCGTAAAGATTCCCGATACCACCGGTATGTTGAAAGAACCCCGCTATTACAGGGTACAGGCCATGGTGGAGGATATGAACGGGTATATGATCATCGACGAAAAAGGAAATAAATCAGGCCTGAAATCATACCCTCAGTACCCCGTCTTCACCAGCATCGACCAGTCGTATGTGTTCTATGACGATAAAACAAACGGTAACGGAACGTACGACCGGAGTAAATTCTATTATGAGCTTGAACCCTTCACCATCGACAGCCTGGATAATTTTTCCACTACGGGTATGAATTTCGAAGGATACCTGTCTAGTGGCGGGATCATGCCCCCCATAAAAAAGCCGCTGAAAGTGATGCCCGATTATTCACTGGGTTTTGAAACCATCACAGCGGATGAAGGGTTGGACCTGTATGATGGCAAGGCCACATTCCATGATACGGTAATCATGGATAACAGCGGACTGCATGGTGCAGGGCATCTGAGTTATTTGAGCTCAAATACCCGATCCTCAAGGATCGACTTCTATACAGATTCCCTGATCTCGGTAACCGAGCGCTTTTCGATCGACAAAAAACTGGATACCGTGGAATATGCCGATGTGAAGGTTGGCAAGGCTCGACAGATCTGGTTCCCTGATTCGAACCTGATGGAAGTGAGCATGATCGATGAACCCTTGAGCATGTACGACAGCACTTCCTTTCTGGAGGGCATGATCTCGCTGAATCCCGACGGGCTTAATGGCGCAGGAAAATTTACCTTTGAAAGAGCCGTGATCGAGTCCGCCGATTTTAACTTCGGCCACCATAGCATGTGGGCCGACACTTCCGACTTCAGTCTTTACGCGGATACATCCTTCACCACCATTGCTTTCTTTACAAATGATTTTCGCACAGACCTGGATTTTGAACAGCGAAAGGGGAAGTTCATCTCCACCGGGGTTACATCCCTGATCGATATTCCTTTCAATAAGTTCATCTGTTATATGGATGAGATCGAATGGGAAATGGATGAATACATCATGAAGTTAAGGAATAATATCAGCGAGGAGATCCCGGACATCGACTACATGAGCATGTCAGAGCTGATTGATCTCAACCTGGAAGGTGCGGAGTTCATTTCAACCAATCCCCGGCAGGATTCCCTGCGGTTTTTCAGTACTGTTGCCAGCTACGACATCCGGAAGAATATTATTTACGCAGAGGACGTTAAGATCATTCGTGTTGCGGATGCGGCTGTATTCCCCGGTGATGGGAGGCTGAACATCCTGCAAGATGCACAGATCGAGACCCTGCGGAACGCTGATATCATTGCCGATACTGCCTCTCGTTATCATCATATTTACAACGCCAATGTGGATATCTTTACCCGGCACCAGTATGTGGCGAAAGGGGATATAGATTACATTGATGTAATGCGTGAAGCTACGCCCATCTACCTCAGCAGCATTGCGGTTGACAGCCTTGGCAGGACTTTCGCTTACGGGCAGATATCTGACAGCCTGCAGTTTAAATTAAGTCCGTGGTATAGTTTCGAAGGACAGGTAAAAATGAAATCCTGGGAAGAATTCATGGAATTTGACGGGTCGTTCAGTGTGTTGCAGGATTGCTTCGACACCTATGGAGATCGTGCAACGATGGATACCTTGATCGATCCGGATAATATAGTGATCCCTGTACCGGACAGCCTGTTCTCTCCCGGGGGGGACCCGGTCATGGCTGCCATCATGTACAGCCCGGGAACGGACCGGTTCTACCCTTCGTTTTTTACGAGGCCGCAACGTATAGCAGATATCCCGGCGCTGAAGGCAAGCGGACTGCTTTCTTATGATATGGAAGCAGAAAGTTTTACTGTTTCCGGAAGGGATGCAACTTCATCCGGATACATTACCCTGCATAATGACAACTGTACGATGGAGGGCGAAGGACCGATCGACCTTGGTTTGTTCCTGCCACATGTGCAACTCGATCTTTACGGAAAGGCGGCACATTTTATCATTCCTGATTCCACGCGGTTCAAGGTGGTCATGGGATTTGATTTCTTCTTCGCGGATAACGTGATGCGCAGGATGACGAGGAGTATTTCCGAAACAAATTTACCCGGCACCGAGACGGCAGATCCGGTTTTTAACCAGTTCCTCAGGAAAAGGATACCCGGAGGGGAAGCAGATGAGATCATTTCTGACCTTACCAATTTTGGTACGATCAGGAGGCTTCCGGAAGGCATCAATTTCATGTTTTTCCTGAACAAAGTTAACTTCCGGTGGAACCGTCCCACGGCATCGCTCGTTTCATATGGTGATATTGGGGTATTCAGCATAGGTGATGAAGTAGTCAACAGAATGGTGCCCGGATACGTTGAAATAGAACGAAAGGCTAGTGGGTATGGAGTGGTGAATGTTTATTTTGAGCTGGATAACGGGCAATGGTATTTCTTCAGCTACAGGAATTTTATCATGCAGGCTATCTCATCCGATGAAGGATTCAACAACGAGATACTGAACCTGGGTGAAGATAGAAGAATAGTTTATTCGAAGGATGATGAAACTCCGTATGAATTTGTAATTTCAAGCCGGCGTAAAATGGTCGATTTTAAAAGGAAAATGGAAGAGATAGAGTAAATTCATAGAATACCTGGAATACCTGGAAGTTAATACTAAGAAACTACAGGTGTCCTGAGTATTCCATGTACTCCGGGAACTTAACATGGATTACACCTTTGCATATATCACCCTGATCTTCGTAATGGCCTATATCCTGGGATCCATCCCCTTCTCGATATGGATAGGGATACTTTTCTTTAAGAAGGATATACGCAATGAGGGCAGTGGAAATGCGGGAACCACCAATACGTTTCGTGTTCTGGGATGGAAGGCCGGTCTGCCGGTATTTCTGCTGGACGCATTCAAGGGCTGGCTGGCCATTAACATTATACACCTGATCCCGGAGAGCTATGTAACCAACAAATACTTTTATTACCTTGCTTCTGCGCAGGCCGTAGCAGTGGTCCTGGGGCATGTGTACCCCCTGTTTGCCGGATTCAAGGGAGGCAAGGGAGTGGCAACATTGCTGGGTGTTGGACTGGCATTGTATCCGCTTAGCGGCCCTGCCGCCTTCGGTGTCTTTATTATTGTATTCCTGCTCAGCGGGTATGTATCCCTGGCATCGGTAGTATCCTGCCTGTCATTCCCGATCCTCTCATATTATGTCTTTCATAATACCGAAATCCCTCTCGTATTGCTGTCGGCCGGGGTAGCTGTATTCATACCTTTCATACACCGCCGAAACATCCGTCGTTTGATAGACGGTACCGAATCCAGATTCCTATACAGCAAGAAAGCATAAGGTATATCCTTAATTTTATGTTATTTGCTCATCCTGTCAAATTATTTTATATTTTTACATAGCGAAAAGAGATTTATTCCTAACTGAAAAACAAGTAATATGAGATTCATCGTTTCAAGCTCACTTTTATCGAAAAACCTGAGCGCTTTGAGCGGAGTATTGAATACCAGCAACACCTTGCCGATCCTTGATGACTTCCTCTTTGAACTGAAGGATGATAAACTGTTTATCACCGCTTCCGACCTGGAAACCACCATGACTGTCAGCATCACGCTGGACAAGGCCGAGGACCCGGGTGCTGTGACCATACCTGCCAAGATATTGATCGATACATTGAAAACATTCTCTGATATCCCTGTGCAATTCACCATTAACAAAGAAACTCTTGGAGTGGAGATCTCGGCAGGAGAAGGAAAATATAAGCTCAGCGGGCATAAGAGCGATGAATTTCCGCATGCACCCGAACTGGAAGGTACCACTACCGTTGCGATCGAGTCGGACCTCCTGGTGAATGCCATTAACAAAACCCTGTTCGCGACGGGTAATGACGAGCTGAGGCCTGTAATGTCAGGGGTTTTCCTCGAGCTTACACCCGATGATATCACATGTGTCGCCACCGATGCTCATAAGCTCGTTAGGTACCGCAGGACTGACTTCAGTGCCGGTGAATCTGCTTCTTTCATCATGCCCAAGAAACCCCTCGGACAGCTTAAAAATATTCTTTCCAGCGTTGAAGGTGATGTGAACATCGACTACAACCAGACCAATGCTGAGTTCACCTTTGGGAACGTAAAAATGACCTGCCGCCTGATCGATGGCAAATACCCGAACTACGAGGCCGTTATTCCAACCGACAATCCAAATAAGCTTACGGTCGACCGTGAGGCCCTGCTGAACTCCATCAGGAGAGTGGCGATCTTCGCCAACCAGTCGACACACCAGGTAAGGTTCAAGGTTTCCGGCAAGGAGCTGATCCTTTCTGCCGAGGACATCGATTTCTCAAATGAAGCTAAGGAAAGGCTTACATGCAGTTATGAAGGAGAAGATATGGAGATCGGTTTTAACTCGCGCTTCCTGCAGGAAATGCTCAACAACATCGATTCAGATGAGATCATTATTGAGATGTCAGCGCCCAACAGGGCAGGGATACTACATCCGCTGGAGGGTGAAAGCGAAGCAGAAGACCTGCTGATGCTTGTTATGCCTGTGATGCTGAATCAGTAAAAATCACAAAAGTATAAGGAGTCATTTCGACCGGAGGGAGAAATCTGTATCTGATGGGATAGATTTCTCGTTTCACTCGAAATGACTTTTGGTTTTATTGGGGCAATCTTGGCCCGGCTGCAACAAGCCGTTTCCCTTCGGGTGTATCCGTGAATTCTTCAAAGTTATCAATGAATTTCTGGGCCAGCTTGCGTGCTGCCTTATCCCAGTCTTCCACATTTTTCCAGGCATTTTTGGGATTGCAGATATCCTTGTGGCAACCCGGTACCCCTTTCGGGATGTACAGCTGGAAATAGGTCGTTTTCTCATACTCAACTGTGTCGAGCACACCATTGATGATCGAGTCGATGATCTTGCGTGTGGAAGGAAGATCCATGCGTTCCCCAACTCCGGGAGGACCTCCAACCCAACCTGTATTCACAAGGTATGCCGTGGAACCATGCTTCCTCATTTTTTTGATCAGCTCCTGGGCATACACAGTTGGATGGAGAAGAAGGAATGCAGCTCCAAAACCGGCTGAGAAGGAAGGAACGGGTTCCCTGATCCCAAGTTCGGTGCCTGCGACCTTTGCCGTATAACCACTCAGGAAATGATACATGGTCTGGTCTTCCGTAAGCTTTGATACCGGGGGCAGTACGCCAAAGGCATCAGCAGTAAGGAAGATCACATGTTCGGGATGACCACCTTTTGAAACAGGTTTTACAATGTTGTCGATATGGTAAATGGGGTAACTGACCCTGGTGTTCTCCGTTTTGCTGTTGTCGTCGAAGTCGATCTTTCCTTTTTCATCAAATACAACATTTTCAAGGAGTGCGTCACGCCGGATAGCCCTGTAAATATCAGGTTCAGTTTCTTCACGAAGCCTGATGCACTTGGCATAGCATCCGCCTTCAAAATTAAATACTCCGTCATCATCCCATCCATGCTCATCATCACCGATCAGTGCACGTTTCGGGTCGGCCGATAATGTTGTCTTACCGGTCCCTGAAAGGCCAAAGAAGATGGCTGTATCCCCTTTTTCGCCCATATTGGCTGAGCAGTGCATTGCTGCGATCCCTTTCAGTGGGAGGTAATAGTTCATGATGGAGAAAAAGCCTTTCTTGATCTCACCACCATACCATGTTCCACCAACCACAGCCCGTTTTTCTTTGAGATTAAAAACAGCAAAAACCTCGGAATGCAGGCCATGCTCTTTCCAATCAGGGTCAGTCGTCTTACATGCATTCAGCATCACGAAGTCGGGTTCGAAATCTTCCAGTTCTTCCTCACTCGGACGAATGAACATGTTTTTTACAAAATGTGCCATCCAGGCAACCTCTGTTACGATACGGATGCGCAGGCGGGTATCCTCATTGGCACCGGCGTAGCCATCCTGGACATATAGCTTCTTTCCGTTAAGCTGTTTAGCTCCGATGGCATAGATCTTTTTCCAGTTTTCTTCGCTTACAGGCTTGTTGTCGGATGCTTTTCGTTGCGGGTTCTTCCACCAGATGTTTTGCCTTGAGGTTTCTTCATCAACAATATGCTTGTCTTTTGGCGAACGCCCTGTGAACCTTCCGGTGTCGACGGTCACTGCGCCTGTGTCTGTCACGTAGCCCCTGTCAAAACCTTCAAGGGATGGATCGGTCTCGTGCTTAAAAAGTTCATCATAGGATAGGTTGTAATAAATCTCTTCAACTTTCGTAATTCCATAGGACGAAAGCGCTTCTTTGATCTTGGTTAAATCTGCAGCCATGATAGCGGAACGAATAAACGGTTTTACATAGGTGATATAACAAATATATGGAAAAAAAGGGGATGGCAAAAATTTAACAGCAGTTTTTATTAACGATACAGTGTTAGCCGGGGATCCCGCTAACAGCGCGATGACCACTAAATTGGCATGCATAGTCATCCCGCCATAGGCGGAATCCCTGTCTGCTTAATGCAAGTTTACTTCTGCTTGATCGCACCCTGGGCAGCAGCAAGACGTGCTATGGGTACACGGTAAGGTGAACAGCTAACGTAGTTGAATCCGAGCGTATTGCAGAATTCAACCGATGAGGGTTCACCACCATGCTCGCCGCATATACCGATCTTGATATCGGGGCGGGTCTGGCGGCCTTTCTGGGTTGCCATTTCGACAAGTTGTCCGACTCCCGTCTGATCAAGTACCTGGAAAGGATCATGTTCAAGGATGCCTTTTTGGAGGTAGACGGGGAGGAATTTCCCGGCATCATCCCTTGAATATCCGAAGGTCATCTGTGTGAGGTCGTTGGTGCCGAAGCTAAAGAACTCAGCCGATTTAGCGATTTCGTCTGCAGTAAGCGCGGCCCTCGGCACTTCGATCATGGTGCCAACGAGGAAGTCGATGCGTTCGCCACGCTCTTCAAATACTTGCTCGGCAGTGGCACGAACGATATCTTCCTGCATCTTCATTTCCTTCAGCGTTCCCGTGAGCGGGATCATGATCTCCGGTTTTGCATTGATGCCTTTTGCCTTAAGGTTCAGCGCAGCTTCAATGATAGCCCTGGCCTGCATCTCCGAGATCTCAGGATACGTGTTCCCAAGGCGGCAGCCACGGTGTCCGAGCATAGGATTAAATTCGGAAAGCTCTTCTACTTTTTCTTTCACTTTTTCCACGCTTATACCCATTTCGTCCGCCATTTCTTTCTGATTTTCTTCTTCATGAGGAACAAACTCATGCAGGGGAGGATCGAGCAGGCGCACGGTTACAGGCAGATCGTGCATGGCTTCGAAGATGCCTTCAAAGTCTTCGCGCTGGATGGGGAGGAGCTTTTCGAGCCCTTTCCTGCGGCCCTCTTCATCAGAAGCCAGGATCATTTCACGCATCGCCATGATACGGTCGCCTTCAAAGAACATATGCTCGGTACGGCAGAGGCCGATGCCCTGCGCACCGAAGTTACGGGCCACCTCGCTGTCGTACGGCGTATCGGCATTGGTGCGTACCAGCATGGTAGCATATTTGTCTGCCAGTTCCATCAGCTTACCGAAGTTACCGCTGAGTTCCGGGTCGATGGTAGCGATCTTTCCGTCATACACTTCACCGGTTGTACCGTTGAGTGAGATCCAGTCGCCTTCATTAAATTTTTTGCCGTCCACTTCCATGGTGCGGGCCCTGTAATCGATCTTCACGGTTCCTGCACCGGAAACGCAGCATTTACCCATTCCACGGGCTACTACGGCGGCGTGCGAGGTCATCCCTCCGCGGGCAGTGAGGATCCCTTCTGCAGTATTCATCCCTTTCAGGTCTTCGGGTGAGGTCTCTACACGGACCAGGATCACCTTTTTGCCTTTAGCAGCCCACTCTTCCGCGTCATCGGCATGGTATACGATCTGACCGGTGGCGGCTCCCGGCGAAGCAGGAAGACCTTTTGCAACTACCTGTGCAGCCTCTATTGCTTTCTGCTCAAAGACGGGGTGGAGGAGTTCATCCAGTTTATTGGGTTCTACCCGGAGCAATGCAGTTTCTTCATCCAGTTTGCCTTCATCCAGCATTTCCATAGCAATACGAACCATGGCAGCTCCTGTACGCTTGCCATTACGTGTTTGCAGCATCCACAGTCGTCCGTCCTGTATGGTGAACTCCAGGTCCTGCATATCTTTATAATGGTCTTCAAGTTTTTGCTGCATCTCATCGAGCTCCCTGTAGATCTCCGGCATCACTTCTTCCAGTGAGGGGAATTTAGCTGCACGATCCTCTTCGCTAACATTTGCAAGTACGGCCCAGCGTTGTGAACCTTCTTTGGTGATCTGCTGCGGAGTACGAATACCGGCAACAACATCCTCGCCCTGTGCATTGATGAGGTATTCACCATTAAAAATATCTTCACCTGTACCGGCATCACGTGTAAAGGCAACACCTGTGGCAGAGTTCTCACCCATATTGCCAAATACCATGGCCTGGACGTTAACGGCGGTTCCCCATTCAGCAGGAATGTTGTTCAGTTTGCGATAGTATACGGCGCGGTCATTACCCCATGAATCGAATACAGCCATGACAGATCCCCAGAGTTGTTCCCATGGATCAGTGGGGAAATCCTGCCCGGTTTTTTCTTTAACGGCTGCCTTGAAGCGGCGTACCATCTCTTTGAGGTCTGCGGTGGTGAGTTCGGTATCCAGGTCAACGCCTTTTTCTTCTTTCATCATGTCGATGATAACTTCGAAGGGGTCGTGGTCTTCTTTCGACTCCGGTTTCATGCCCATGACCACGTCGCCGTACATCTGCACGAAGCGGCGGTATGAATCCCATGCGAAGCGTTCATTGCCCGATTTTTTTGCAATGCCTTCCACGGCATCGTCGTTGAGCCCCAGGTTCAGCACGGTATCCATCATACCCGGCATCGAAGCCCTGGCTCCTGAGCGTACAGAAAGCAACAAGGGGTCTTCGTTGCTGCCGAAGGTAGTTCCCATCACTTCTTCCAGGAACTTCACTCCGTCTTCCACCTCAGCTTTGATGGCTTCGATGGTATTCTCTCTCCCTTTTACGTAATAGTCGTTACAAACCTCTGTGGTGATGGTAAATCCGGCAGGTACCGGCACACCGATCAGGTTCATTTCCGCCAGGTTGGCACCTTTGCCACCCAGCAGGTTCTTCATCGACGCATCGCCCTCTGCGGTGCGGTTCCCAAACTTGTACACGTGCTTCTGATTGCTCATTGTAAAATTTATTAAATGTATGTTGTTGATTTTTAATTACTTGGATAATGAAAATTGAATCAACAAAAGTACGGAAAATTATCATTCGAATTGCAGGCATTAACAGAAAATTAATACTCGCCCGGTTACTGGCGACCGGCCACCGGCAACCGGAATATAAAGAATTAAAACTTGTACACTCCTATTGGGACCCAGGCACAGGGAATCCGGAACTCTTCTGATCCCGAAGGGATCCAATAACTGTAGCCCCGGGCGCAGCCCGGGGCGGTAATGAATGATGATTGATTAGATCATAATGATTATTGTAGATTGGAAATGATGAATTTTTGAATAACTCAGAAATCTGGATTCATAATTCTACACTGTCAATCTTTACTAATCAATAATAATTAGGTTATCATCATTCAGTTCTTACTACCTTTGGATAAATAGAGATAACCTGCCCTATGAAAACCCGCCTGCTCCTTTTTATAGCTTTCCTCCTGTTTAGCGCCTTGACATATGCACAAAATGTAACACCCAACAACAGGGTCCATACCCACCTGAATGTCCGCGACATGCCTTCCGGTAATGTGATCGGCAACCTGGAACCGGGAGAAACAGCTCCGCTCCTCACCGATACAGTCCCTTACTGGTATATGATCTTGTATAACGCGGATACCGGCTATGTGCACAAGAGTTGGTCGGAGATCATCCAGGCAGGAAATGAGCAGGGCGATCTGGTCATCGGTTCCTGGAATGTGAAGAACTTTGCGACCTGTAGCCGTGATACCCTTTATTATCGCGCATTGGCAGATGTGATCAGTACATTTGATGTGATCACACTGCAGGAAGTTTCCAGCAATGTTTGCCCACGGCATTTCGACTCTATTGTTGATGTGCTGACTGCTATGAGTATGAACTATGATTATCTCTTCACCGACAGGACCGGGTACTCATCGAACAATCCTCATCCTGATAAGAAGGTGTATTACGAACGATTTGGCTTTTTCTGGAATACCGATAGAGTAGAATTGCTGGATGAGAATGATCCGTATAGCTTCATCTGCACACCACTGATTGACAATGAAATATTCCGTCAGGTGCCGGCAACGGCCTATTTTAAAGTAAACAGGGAGAATGGCTTTGATTTTCAGATCGTTTCTGTACATACGCCATACAACGAAAAACTGGAAGAAGTACGGGCAGATGAATTCAGGTATATCCATCAATGGCTGAATAGGCAGGTCGATGATCCCGCGGTAGAGGAAAAGAATATCTTCGTGATGGGCGACTTCAATGCAAACCCGGATGGACAGAACAACTATTTCGATACTATTATAACCCCTGATACAGAATACAGGGTTATTATGAAAGAGCCACGACTGGCAGGTGAAAATTCAATAAAAACTACCATACTTATACCTGCATCCGGTGATCCGGCCGACCATCACTTACCGGTATACGATCACATCTTGCTGACAAGGCTGACCAGCTATGCTATTCCGCACGACACGCTTACGTGGGCATCCGGGCTCATCGGTGTAATTGAATTCGACCAGGAGCAACGCTGGCAGGAT
>JAZBOU010000132.1:0-30367 GCA_036351275.1 Bacteroidales bacterium | reverse complement strand
GAATTGTCACAGATTTTAAAATAAGAAGTGCGAGCGTTAGTTCTTCGGGCGCGTTGGCAGGTCGGAACGGCGGGCCGGCGATGGTGGGAATGCCCGTATCAGGGAGCGAGGGGAGGAACCGAAGCAACGAAGTTGCTGAGCTCACGAACCCAGCAAAGCTGTGGTGAGTAACATCCCGAGCGACCGTCCGATACGGGCAGGGCGCGCGGCAGCTTCGTTCCGACTAGATTTTTTGCTTACTTTTTCATCATGGGAAAAGTAAGAATCAAGAAAAACAAATGTTGCGACAACACCCCGGCGCATGGCCCTCAGGCGGGCCCACGCATCCATAACAGCTCCTCATACCGCATACGCAGGAAATTTTCGTAACTTTAGCATGGCGGCCGAAAATGGCCATACGCGGCACAGCCGAAAACCCTTAGCACTCACTAAAAATTCATCATGAAACCTATTACACAGATCGTATCGCTGGTCCTTATGCTCATCTTTATGGGTTGTTCCAATCAGGACAATCAGGTTAGGCACAGCAAAGAAATCCAACCATATGTTGATTTTCTTAAAAATGAGAACACGTCTGCAAAAGATTATATAATAAGCCTGTTTGAAAAAAATGATGTGGTAATAATCTGTGAAAGATTGCATCCTGAACTTACGCAATATGATTTGATCCTGGACATTTGTAAAGATCCTCGATTCATTAACAATATTGGAAATGTTTTTATCGAGGTGTGCGGGCGTAAGCAGGCGGATAAGATCGATCATTTGCTGAATGCTGTGGCTTTAAACGAAAATTCAGTAAATCGGCTGATCACAGATATTACCCGGAACTGCAGTTTTCATCCATTATGGACGAATTATAATTTTCCATATTTGCTCAGGGGCCTCTATGAAATAAATAAAGACCTGGATCATAACAAGAAGATCCATCTGTATCCGACTGACCTGCCACATAATTGGAAAAACATGGACAGTACCGCCTATAAGGTATTCTGGGACGCAATACGGGCCAGGGATAAAAAAATGGCCGATTATATCATTGCAGAATTAGACACCCTATCTAATGATGGCAAAAGGAATAAAGCACTGGTAATTATGAATTACAGGCATGCATTTGGCAATAATTTTATGTATAACGACAGCATAAAACCTGATAATGTGGGAAGATACCTGTTTGAACATTATCCCGGAAAAGTTGCCAATGTTCTGGTTAACAGCATTGTTTTGACAGAAGTACGGTCTGACAGTGATGTCGAATTCGGAGCTATCCAGGAAGGTAAATGGGACGCTTCTTTTCACGTACTGAATAAATATGATCTTGGGTTTGATCTCAGAAATTCCCCCTTCGGAAAGGATTATTTTGACACCTGGATTTTCACTGAACATAATTATAGTTACGGGGATGTATTTAACGGCTTCGTCTATTATAAACCCATCCAGGAATTTAAAATGGCTGTTGGCGTACCCGGTCTTATTGACTCCGCTTTTCTGTCAGAACTGAAACGAAGAAATGCTATTGCCAATAAGGTTCGTGGATCAGGCCTGCCGCTTATCGATTCTATTCTCTGGCAGTATAATGAAACAGAAATAACGAACGACATATTCACTGATTCTGTTAAATATCAGATCAGTAAGTGGGTAAAATAAGGAGTGCTCACATTTCAAAGCAGTACCGGCATTTAAAAAGACGTGGAAATCTGAAACCTGCCTGCCGGTTTACCCGCCTGTGGCAGGCAGGCAGGTCTGATATCTGATATTTGAAGTCAGAAGCAAGAAGTATTTCGTTTTTCGATCTTCGATTTTCGATCTTCGATCTTTCCCCATCCGAATATATCTAATTTTTTACTATGTTTGAACATGCTATTAAACCAATTGTGAGAATTTAAAAAACAGATTTATTTAACCGACAAACTATGCTAACAAGCATTTCCTTTTTACATTATTAATTAATAATCATTTGCAAATGAAAAAATCAATATTATTGATCCTCATTTTTGCGTGCTTTCAACTAGGGGCTCAAGATGGAATATACGGGGCTTATGGTGCAGGGGATGTTAGGGTGCGTGCCCCTCAAGGTTCCATCTTCGAAGCTCAAATAAGAAACTACCGGATTGATAATACCGAATTTTCCAAGATTGCATTAATATATTGGCCGGATCAAGAAATCGGACTACAAAAAATTGGCATAACTATTTTTGAAAATAAAACCCATATCCAAAAGGTAACAAGCCAGTTTACAACATTTGCAGATTCATTAGTGAAAAACAAATTTGAATCGCTAACTCAAATTGATTTTGATTTTATCGATGCTGAACCAAATGCCCTTGAAAAAATCTTTGCTATTAAGCAGTTTGGACCTAAATTAAAAATAGAGGAAGGAGGAAAAAAATACCTGGAATTGTTAAACAACCAGGGATATGATGGCCTATTTATTCTGTACGAACATGATCTTCAAGATCTTTTCACCGGGACTAACATTTGGCTACCCTCAAAAGGAATTTTTAAATATTTGAAGAAGAACCTTATTTATCATGGTTTATATTGTCTATTGATTAATACCAACACAAAGAAACAAGTTAAAAAAGTAGGATATCAACAAATTAGCGGTGATTATTATACCGGAAATGAACTTGCTGACCCAATAGACTTAAATAATGTTCTTAACGACCTCGAAATACGCTTTGAAAATAATATAAATGAGATCATAGAAGTTCATAAGTTACAATAGGATACAATTTTAGGAATACTAAATATGAAGGACCTTCGAATTAAAATATTAAAGCATTTCGAAAAACTCGAGAATTCAACATCTGAGACAATAAAAATCCGTGGTTAGCAAAAATACATGATGATCCAGGAACTATTAGACGTTCCTTAATCGAATTAATAGAATCTGACTTTATTAAATTATCCAGTATTGGCAAAGAAAACCAAATTGAATGGTTAAAAGAGCATTGGGACTCGACTACATTTAATAAACCACAAACTCAGGACGATAAAGACAAAAAGTCATCAAATAGACTAATAAAGGATGTTGGTAATCATAAAAAAGTAGACGATGTAAGAATGTACACAACAGTCAAAGGGCTAATTTTTATTAAAGAATTCCGTAGGTTTAAATATCATTATCTTTTGATTATCGGATTAGCAATATTGACGTTTGTTTTGGGTTTGCTAAGCCAATACTTTGTAAGACAGATTGAATAAGATAGCCAGAAGAAAAACAAGATTGAAATAACGACCAAAAATACATATAGATACAGTGGTATTTGTTAAACCCTAAGTACAAAACTCGCCATATCATTCCCAGTCAAAGAATATAAACAGTAAAATAACACTTGTGCTAAATGTCGACTGGCCGCTTTAATAAATCAACAGCCAAAATTATTTGAGATCCTTCCATCGCCGGGTCCCCGGGATCGCCAGTATGACCGGTAGAAGTAATGTTCTTAAGAATGGAAGAAACCAATTAAACGCAAAGCGTTTACCCCCCCGGGCGCAGCCTGAATGATTAGGTTTAGGATAGTGCCAAGGCCAATAGAAGGCCTTGTCCGGGGTGCCCTTTCTTTGGTTCGTTTCTTTGGGCACGCAAAGAAATGAACAAATAAGCTTACTGCCTGTCCTTCACAAACATGATAAGAATTCCTGCCAGGAACATCGAAATACCGCCGATGATCATGGCGTAGATGGCTTCGTTGGCGAAGAATGATTTCAGGAAGAACCCGAGTATGGCCGCGGCGATGATCTGCGGGATGACGATAAAAAAGTTAAAGATACCCATGTACACGCCCATCTTATTGGCCGGAAGGGAATTGGTAAGGATGGCGTATGGGATCGACAAGATCCCGGCCCAGGCAAACCCAACTCCTACCATGGACAGGATCAGCATGTTGGGATCCTTAATAAAGTAGATTGACAACAGCCCGAATCCACCCAGGAAGAGGCATATCAGGTGTGTAACCTTCCTGTTTGTAGCCTTCGCCATGGGCGACAGCAGCCAGGCTACCAGGGCAGCCACTCCGTTATACACGGCAAACAATATGGTTACCCAGTCGGCACCGTCGTTGTATGCCTGCGATGTGGGATCACTTGATCCATAAATATATTGTGTGATGGCCGGCACTGTATAGATCCACATGGCAAAGAGGGCAAACCAGGAAAAGAACTGCACCAGGGCCAGATGGAGCATCGTCTTCGGCATCGACATGATGTCGTTCACGATCACCACCATGCTCATGCTCGTCCTCCCCTGCCGCTGTAAGACGCCGGATATCATCATGATGACCCCCAGTCCGGCCAGGCCGTAGGCCAGCACAAAAGGTTCCTTTTCGATCCCCGCCAGGTAAAACCAGGTAGCCAGGGCAGCCCCGACCAGCAACCAGATAAACCCGTTTATGATCTGTTTCCGACCCCTCGCACGGTGGTCCATGACCACCGGTTCAGCAACAGGTTTCTCTTCCATTTTTTTCTCATGCTCCTCGAAAGAAGCGAGTTCTTCGGGCGAATACTCCCTTGTTCGGAACACCGTCCAGAGTACGGCAAGAAGGAACACGATAGCCCCGAAATAAAAAGAGAATTTCACCGAAGGTGGTATCTGCCCTTCGGGAGCAGTATTATCAATTCCCAGCCAGTTCGTCATCATCCATGGCAAAGCACTGGCAATAACCGCACCGGTACCGATAAAGAAGCTTTGCATGGCAAAGCCGGCCGTACGCTGTTCATCCGGCAGCATATCCCCCACAAATGCACGGAAAGGCTCCATGGAAATGTTAATAGAAGCATCCATGATCCACAGCATGCCCACCGCGATCCAGAGTACAGGAGAATTGGGCATGATCAGCAAGGCAATGGATGCAGCAATGGCCCCAAAGAGGAAGTATGGCCTCCTGCGCCCGAACTTCCCCCATGTGTTGTCGCTGTAATGCCCGATTATGGGCTGCACGATGAGCCCGGTGACAGGGGCCGCGATCCAGAGTATCGACAGGCTGTCGATCTCGGCGCCAAGGGTCTGGAATATCCTGCTGACGTTGGCATTCTGCAGGGCAAAACCGAACTGTATGCCCAGGAATCCGAAACTCATGTTCCAGATCTGCCAAAAACTTAAATGCGGTTTTTGAGCCATAAAACGGTATTTTGAATATCCTACTTCTTCTTAGAAGGATTGTTGTATTTCTTGGCCGCTTCTTCCAGGCGCTTCTGGAAGCCAGACTGCTTCTTCGGCTTTTTCTTGTTCTCCTGCAGTTTCTGGTAGATCTTGTCCTCGTTGATGGTACGGCGGATGAAGAACATCTGTCCAAAGGTGAACAGGTTGGCAAGCAGGTAGTAATAACTCAGCCCTGAAGCATAGTTGTTGAAAATACCCAGGAACATGACCGGCATGAGGTACATCATGGTCTTCATGCCCGGCATCTGCTGGCTGCTGCTCATCATCTGGTTGTTCATCCAGGTGTAAATGATGGTCGAGACGGTCATCAGGAGCGTGAACAAACTCACATGGTCGCCATAAAACGGGATCTCGAAGGGCAGGGTGGCAATGGAATCATAGCTCGAAAGGTCATCCGCCCAGAGGAATGCCTGTTGCCTCAGCTCGATCGACGACGGGAAGAACCTGAACATGGCGATCAGGATGGGGAATTGCAGGAGCATGGGCACGCATCCCGCCATGGGGTTTACACCGGCCTTCTTGTACAGGGCCATGGTCGCCTGCTGTTTCTTCATGCTGTCCTCTTTCTTCGGAAACTTCTTGGCGATCTCGTCCACTTCCGGTTTCAGCACCCTCATCTTGGCCGTAGAGCGGTAGGTCCGGTATGCAATAGGGAAGAGCACGATCTTGAGCATGATGGTCAGGATGAGGATCACGATACCGTAATTCCAGCCGTAATGTCCGAGCCAGGTAAATACGGGGATCACGGCATACCTGTTGATCCACTGCAGCAGGAAGAAACTCCATCCCAGCGGTATCTGCCGTTCCAGGTCGAGTTTGTAGCTACGCAGGATGTTATAGTCGTTAGGGCCAAAATAAAAGCGGAAATCGGTCTTGCTGTCGTTAAATCCATCCACCGGCACATCCAGGGTCACCATCATGGATTTGAGGTAGCGCGAACTGACAGGCCTGGGATCGGTGGTGTGGGCCAGCTTCGGGTTATCAAAATAATCCCCGTCGATGATCAGGCTGGAAGAAAAGAAACGCTGCTTTAGCGATACCCATCCCAGCCTGTCGGTGAAATTCTTTTCATCCTCGTCCGATTCCGACAGATAATCCACCTCACCATCATTGGCACGATAGTAAATGGTTGTGCCGCTAAGCCTGTCCTGTGTTTTTTCCTGCTGCCGCAGGAATGTATTCCATTCCAGTTCCAGGAACCCGGGTATGCGGCTGCTGATGTTGTTGCCAAGCCCCTTGATCCCGAGGGTATAATCAAGCATATACTTATCGCCGTGGATAGTGTATGCATACTCGATGTATTTTCCGTCGTTGACCGATTGTGATGAGCCGTCAGCGAATAAGCGCATAACAAGGGTTAGCGAATCGTCGCCGCTCAACTTTATATAGCGGTTACCGGCTGCCTTTGCATCCGGGACGAATGCCCGGAAATACAGGTCGTTGGTATTCAGGTGGACCCCCTCCGAGTAGAAGCTGTATCCAAAGCGTGCGCTATCGGAATTGAATAATATCAGGGGTACTGAATCAAATGTCTTATAACGTGTAAGCTCAACGGAGTGGATGCGCCCGCCCTTGTTGCTGAAGGTGACCTTCATCCTGTCGTTCTCAATCGTAAAGAATTCTTCCTCCCCTTCTCCGGAATGGGCAAAAGCACCGTATTTGCCTGCAAGATTTTTATACGCGGTACTGGTGTCAGGCCCCTCCACCGGGATCTCTTCAACAGCTTCCTGCTCCTCAACGGCAGCCTGCTGCTGTTGCCTGTTCACCTGTGCAATGGAATCCCTTGCCCTCTGTTCCCTTTGGATGGCAAGCTGCTCCTGCCTTTGCGCTTCCAGTTCTTCCTCCGAGGGCTGCATCCAGTAGCTCCACGCGATGAAGATACCAAAGATCAAAACCAGCCCGATAATCGTATTCCTGTTCATGTTCGCAATTTTATTATGGCCGGGCAAAGATAGCCCTTTTTGCCCGTTCGCTGTAGTTTAACTCATTATGTTAAGACATGCTGTGTTTGATGCAGGCACCCACAAATTTCACAAAGAGGGGATGCGGCCCGGCAACAGTACTTTTGTATTCGGGATGGAATTGTACCCCGATAAACCAGGGGTGGCCGGGGATCTCGATCATCTCAACCAGGTTCTCATTGGGATTTATCCCGACGGGGATCATCCCGGCATGCTTGTAGTCGTCAAAATACTTGTTATTGAATTCGTAACGGTGCCGGTGGCGTTCGCTGATATCTGATTCGTTATAAACAGCGAATGCCAGGCTTCCTTTCTCTATCCTGCAAGGGTATGCCCCCAGCCGCATGGTGCCGCCTTTATCATCGATCTCTTTCTGTTCATCCATCAGGTCGATGACCGGGTACCTGGTATCGGGGTCGAATTCTGTTGAATGCGCCCCTTTGAAACCAAGCACATTGCGCCCGAATTCAACCACAGCACATTGCATCCCCAGGCAAATGCCGAGGAACGGCACCTTGTTTTCCCTGGCCCAGCGAATGGCCGATATCTTACCTTCAATACCGCGCTCACCGAAACCGGGAGCGACCAGTATACCACTGAGACCATCAAGAAGTTTCGCTGCATTTTCATCCGTTATATTTTCCGAATGTATGCTTTCCACATTCACCTTAAACTCGTTCTCAGCTGCCGCATGAGTGAAGGATTCCAAAATGGATTTGTAGGCATCTTTCAGTTCTACATACTTTCCTATCAGGCCGATTTTCACCTCTCCCTTCGGATTTTTCAGTTTCTTAAGAAAGCGCTCCCAGTTGGTCAGATCCGGATACTGGTCGCATGGCAAACCGATTTTTGTGAGGATCTCCTCATCCAGTTTTTCTTCCCTCATCAAGAGAGGAACATCATAGATACTTTCAGCGTCGATGGATTCTTTAACAGCCGAGATGGGAACGTTACAAAACAGGGAGATCTTCTGACGGATATTTTCACCGAGGTGTTTCTCTGACCTGCAAACGATAATATCCGGCTGAACCCCGGCCTCAAGCAGTGTTTTTACGGAATGCTGGGTAGGTTTCGTTTTAAGCTCTTCTGCAGCCGCAAGATAGGGTACAAGTGTAAGGTGTACCACGAGGCAATTTTGCTTACCCATTTCAAAGCGCATCTGCCTGATGGCTTCCACGTAAGGCAGGGATTCGATGTCGCCCACAGTACCCCCTACCTCGGTGATCACAAAATCATAGTCGCCTTTTTCGCCGAGGATCATGAACGACCGCTTGATCTCATCCGTGATATGCGGGATGACCTGCACGGTCTTTCCCAGGTAATCACCATGGCGTTCCTTGTTGATAACGGTCTGGTATATCCTGCCGGTGGTAACATTATTTGCCTGCGAGGTGTGCACGTTTGAAAAGCGTTCGTAATGCCCCAGGTCAAGGTCGGTCTCTGCTCCATCCTCGGTTACGTAACATTCACCATGTTCATAAGGATTCAGGGTACCCGGATCAACATTGATGTACGGATCGATCTTCTGGGTTGTAGTGGAGAAACCCCTGGCCTGCAACAGCTTGGCAATAGAAGCAGTGATAATGCCTTTTCCAAGGGAGGATGTCACACCACCGGTGACGAAAATATATTTTGTGTCAGCCATAGATCAGCTTGCTATGATTTTTAATAATAACTGTAGCGTTTCACTCCTGCGACATGTTTGGCCAGCCTGATCACCTGGATGGTATACCCGAACTCATTGTCGTACCAAAGGTATATAACCACGCTTTTCCCATCAGCTGAGACCTGTGTGGAAGGTGCATCATAAATACCGGCTACGGGATCACCGATAAAATCGGTCGACACCGACTCGTTGGAAGCCGAATAACGGATCTGTTCAACCAGGTTGCCGTAAAGGGCTGCGTCTTTCATGGTCGTATCCACCTCTTTCTTACTTGTTGTTTTTGCAAATGTGAGCGAAAGCAATGCCAGGGAAACGTTGGGTATGGGTACCCGTACGGCATTGGCTGTAAGCTTGCCCGCAAGTGAAGGGATAGCCTTGGCAGCAGCTCCTCCGGCACCCGTTGAGGTGATCACCATATTCATGGGAGCCGAACGGCCACGCCTGGGTTTCTTGTGATAATTATCGGTGAGGTTCTGGTCATTGGTAAATGCGTGAATGGTCTCAATGTGTCCTTTCTCAATACCGAACTTGTTTTCGAGTACATGAAGTGTGGGAACGATGGCATTGGTCGTACAGGATGCAGCCGAAAAGATATTCTCATTCACTATATCCAGGTCGAAGTGGTTAATGCCGTATACGACGTTCGGGATATCACCCTTGGCAGGAGCCGTGAGGATTACCTGGCTGATGCCCTTTGATTTAAGATGGCGCCCGAGGCCCTCCCTGTCTTTAAAAATACCCGTATTATCGATAAGCAGCGCATTCTGTATCCCTTCTGCTTCATAATTGATATCTTCCGGGTTGCTCCCTTCCATCATTTTAACTACGTTGCCATTCACAATGATGCTTTTGTTCTCCAGGTCGGTGATCACATTCCCCCTGAAGGGCCCATGTATGGAATCATGCCTGATGAGTGCGGCACGTTTTTCAATATCCTCATCACTAACACTCCTCGTAACCACGGCACGCACCCTGAGCTGGCTGCCGTTACCCTGGATGATGAATTCACGTAGAAGCAACCGCCCGATCCTGCCGAAACCAAACAGCACGACATCACGCGGTTTTACGTATGCCGGAGGTGCCCCTATACCGTCTTTTAATTTATCGGCAATGAATGCATCCGGATCTGAATATTTGTCTTTCCCTTCGGTCCATTCCTTGTTCAGCCTCCCGATGTCGAGGCGGGCATGGGAGATATCGGCCTTCTCGATGGCCTTTGCCAGCAAAAGCGAATTCCTGATATCAAGCGCGTATCCCACTGCGTTAACGGCATAAGAATGCTTGTAAAGCACAACACTTGCACTGCGGTCGATAAGCTGGCTGCGGAAGAGAATCAGTTCAACATTTCTGTCGAGGAAGAGGGTCCCGAGCAGGCTTACGAATTCCAATGCGACTTTCTCATCATCGATCCAGTTGTTCAATGATGATTCAAAACGGTCTAATCCCATAATTGTGTATTTTTTCGAAACTAAATGAAATAAGCAGGTTTTACATTCACATCTACCTGATCCTTTGGCTCTCAAAAGTAAAAAAAAAGGGATAACAAACATGTTTTGCTATCCCTTTTTTATCTACAATTTTTTCTATTCGCCGAGGTAAGCTTTAAGGAGCTTGCTTCGGGAAGTGTGTTTAAGCCTCCTGATGGCCTTCTCCTTGATCTGCCTGACCCTTTCGCGTGTAAGGTCGAATTTTGCACCGATCTCTTCGAGTGTGAGGCCGTGGGCCATCCCAATTCCGTAATAGAGGTTGATCACATCCCTTTCCTTCTCGGTAAGGGTAGCCAGTGAACGCTGAATCTCCTTATTGAGTGATTCCCGCATGAGGTCGCTGTCGGTCTTGGGGACATCGTCGCTCACAAAAACATCCAGGAACTTGGTATCTTCTTCCTGGTTTAGCGGCGCATCGACCGATACGTAGCGTGTTGTGATCTTCATGGCCTTGTCGATCTTGTATTCGGGCAATTCCATGAGTTCTGCGATCTCATCCACCGACGGTGCCCTTTCGAAGCGCTGCTCCAGCCTTGATGTAGCTTTTTTGATCTTGTTCAGCGAACCCACCTGGTTCAGTGGCAGCCTGACAAGCCTGGATTGTTCTGCAAGTGCCTGCAAAATGGACTGACGTATCCACCAAACAGCATAGGAGATAAATTTAAAGCCGCGGGTTTCGTCGAAACGCTTTGCAGCCTTGATCAGTCCCAGGTTGCCTTCGTTGATCAGGTCGGGAAGGCTGAGCCCCTGGTTCTGGTATTGTTTTGCAACTGAAACTACAAACCGAAGATTGGCTTTGGTTAACTTCTCCAATGCCAGATGGTCTCCCGATTTTATTCTTTTTGCGAGTTCAACTTCCTCTTCAGCTGTAATAAGCTCTTCTTTTCCTATATCCTGCAAATATTTATCGAGAGAAGCTGTTTCGCGGTTGGTAATGGATTTTGTGATTTTTAATTGTCTCATATTCTTCTGCCTCCAAATCTTAAATCCCCTGACAATTGAGTGTAATCATCTCGAGCGGGAAACGTGCAAAGGTACAAAATTTAAGCCTGCTTTGAAAATATTTAACGGACTATTTTGTAAAAAAATTGTTAATTATTTAAAAATGTTCTAAATTATAGTCCAAATTCGTATGTTACCCTCATCCCGTTGGGATAAATACCACTAATTCTCACTCTTGAGGACCCTTGCTCGAGAGCTGATTCCAGTGCCGTTCTGGAATTGACTGCATAGCCATTCACGCTGGTGATGATAAAATCTTCCCTGATCCCGCCATTGCTGAGCAGTCCGTTTCCGATATCCGTGATCTTCAGGCCTGTCCGGAGATTGAATCTGGCACGTTCCTCAACAGAAAGGGGGCTCATGCTGGCACCCAGCTGTTCATTGAAGAAGACTTCCTGATTCCTGATCACATTGGTCGATCCGTCTTCCGACCTGAGTTCAACCATATAGGTTTCGTGAGATCCGTCGCGGATAACCTCCACTTCAAGGTTTTGTCCGGGATTATGCTGTCCGACAATTTCCAGGAGTTGTGCAAGGCTGTTCACTTCTGTTCCGTCGATCAGTGTGATCACATCCCCGATCTCCATGCCGGCATCCATTGCGCCGCCGTCTTCAACCAGGCCGTCGATATATACGCCTTTGATCTCTTCAAGCCCGAGGTCATCGGCAAAATCCTGGTCGATCTCACGAATGATCACGCCAAGGTAAGCACGCTGCACCTCTCCATATTCCTTGAGGTCGGCGATCACCTTTTTTACTATGTTTACAGGGATTGCAAATGAGTATCCCTGGTAATAGCCTGTATTGGATGCGATAGCTGCATTGATACCGATCAGTTCACCGTACATGTTGACGAGGGCACCACCACTGTTTCCCCGGTTCACTGCCGCATCGGTCTGTATAAAGCTCTCAATCGCTCCCTGGCTGCCCAGGATATTGATGTCACGTGCCTTGGCGCTGACAATGCCTGCTGTAACCGTTGAAGTCAGGTTAAATGGATTGCCCACGGCAAGCACCCATTCCCCTACCCTGACGTCGTCGGAATTACCATAATCGATATACGGCAGACCATCCATGTCGATCTTAAGCAAAGCAAGGTCGGTAGCGGGATCCAGTCCCACAACCTCGCCCTCATAGATCCGTTTGTCGTTCAGGATCACCTCAACAAGTTCGGCACCTTCCACAACGTGATTATTGGTCACAATATAACCTTCCGGGTCGATGATCACACCTGACCCCCATCCCGAGATGGGATAGCTCCTCTGGGGCCTGCGCTCGTAACCGAGATATTCCCTCAGGGCACCAAAGAAATCGTCATATCCCTGGCTTTTGGTCCTGAATTGCGAGCGTATATGAACCACCGCATTGACCGTTTTACTGGCGGCTTCCGTAAAGTCTGGCCCGATCACTGCTGCCGGGCTGGTGATCCCTGCCTGGTGAACCGGGGCAGGATCCGGTTGCATGGCCAGCTCAACTGTATCTTTGGGACTGCTTAAGATGATGACAACGTAAAAAATGAATCCTCCGAGGAGGAAAACCAGCAGAAAAGGGATGATCTTTTTCATGGTCTTAAAATTTTATCTTGTTTCCGTTCAACAATATTTTTTTTAACGTACGGCCCTGGATTATTCGTCTGCCCCCTATGTTAAATTATGTTAAGGCTCCATCCGCCTTCATGCCCGGAAATATTCATATATTTGTTAAGCACTTCGAACTATGCGGATCGTTTTTGACAAATACCACGGAACAGGTAACGACTTCATTATGGTCGATATCAGAAATCATGCCATTCCTGATGAGCCTGACATTATCGCATACCTCTGTCACAGAAGGTTTGGCGTGGGTGCCGACGGGCTCATTTTTCTTGACAATTCGGCAGCGCATGATTTCTCGATGCGGTACTTTAATTCAGACGGCCGTGAAGCCAGCATGTGCGGTAACGGGGGAAGATGCATTACTGCTTTTGCCAGGAAGCTGGGCATCATTGAAAAGGAAACGGTCTTTGAAGCCGCCGATGGTTTGCACAGGGCCGGGATCATTTCATCCGACAATGGAACCTCCCGTGTCAGACTTAAGATGATCGATGTGCGGGGCAGTGAATGGTCAGGTGATGAGATCTATCTCGACACCGGCTCACCCCACCTGGTAAAGTATTGCCAGGGAGTGAAGGAATTGAATGTGCAGGAAGAAGGCAGCACCATCAGAAGGCAGAAACGTTTCGGCCCGGAGGGAACAAACGTAAATTTTATAGAAGAGAGCAGCTCGGGCCTCTACATAAGGACTTACGAAAGGGGTGTTGAGGACGAAACCTACTCATGCGGGACCGGTGCCACAGCTGCCGCCCTGGCATGGGCTATCCGGAACAGATCCTTCAGCCCGGTGAAGCTGGAAAGCCCCGGCGGGGAACTCCTGGTGCATTTTAAACAGCAAGGAACGGATTTTACAAATATTTACCTGGAAGGACCTGCAACATATGTTTTTTCAGGGGAGATCGAAATATAGACCATGAGATCAGAAAACCTGCAGTTACGGGCCCTGGAGCCTTCCGATGTAGACCTTCTCTACGAATGGGAGAATAATGCAAGCATCTGGCACCTGAGCAATACGCTCACCCCCTTCTCACGCTTCGCGCTTGAACAGTATGTGTTGAATGCGGGAGACGATATATTCACGGCCAGGCAACTCAGGCTGATGATCGACCTGCACAGGGCCGATCCGGTCAAGACCATTGGATGCATCGACATGTTCGATTTTGACCCTATGAATTTGCGGGCGGGGATCGGCATCATGATCGTGGAAGAAGAACGGGAAAAGGGATATGCTTCCGAATCGCTCGACCTCATCCTTGATTATGCATTCAACCTCCTCAGGCTGCACCAGTTGTATGCCAATGTGATCGCAGTGAACAAGGCAAGCATAGAGCTATTCAAGAAGAAAAAGTTCAATGTGGTCGGTATAAAAAAGGACTGGATCCGGATGGGCGACAGCTGGGCGGATGAATATTTATTACAATTGATCAACCAAACCTAAAATAATCAATGGCTTACTATCATTCAAAATATGCATCTTCAAACAAGAAAAGACGACGCCCGGCATGGGCACGTTTCCTGTTGGTGTCGCTGCTTGTGCTGATCATTGCATCCCTGGTTGCAGGCTATTATCTCTACCAGGCCATACTGTCGAACAATGTCTGGACACCCGAGGATGAAGCGGTATCGGTTTACATCCCGTCAGGATCAGATTTTGAGGATGTAAAACAGATCCTCTACAGCCAGGGGCTGATCCTGAACCGGACCACCTTTGAATGGCTGGCCAGGCAGAAAAAGTACCCCGAACTTGTAAAACCCGGCCATTTCCTTGTATCCCCGGGAATGAGCAACGATGAACTCATTAATATGCTGCGGCTGGGTGAGCAGGTGCCGGTGAAGGTGGTGTTCAACAATATCAGGTTGAAAGATCAGCTGGCACAGAAGGTCAGCCGTCAGATCGAAGCGGATTCAGCCGAGCTCATGCATTTACTGAATGATTCGGCTTACCTGGCAGAGCTTGGACTGAATGCGGAAACGGCTCTAACACTCTTCATCCCAAACACCTATGAATTTTACTGGAATACGGATGCGGTGCAATTCATGGACCGCATGAAAAGAGAGAACCGTATTTTCTGGGAGGGCGAGCGGGAAGAAAAAGCGGCGAAACTCGGCATGAGCAGGGCCGAGGTAATGATCCTGGCATCGATCGTGGAAAAAGAAACCAATAAGAACGATGAGAAGGCGACCATTGCAGGCGTTTACCTGAACCGGCTCGATCGCAACTGGCTGCTGCAGGCCGACCCGACACTGGTTTATGCTTCGGGCGATTTCGGGCTGACAAGGGTACTGAATGTCCACAAAAAAATCGATTCTCCTTACAATACTTACAAATACGAAGGTCTGCCTCCCGGCCCTATCTGTATTCCATCCATTGCCTCTGTCGATGCGGTATTGAATGCCGAAGGCCATGATTATTTGTTTTTTTGTGCGAAGGACGACCTGTCGGGATACCACGTATTTGCCCGTTCCATCACCCAGCATAACCGAAATGCAAGGAAATACCGCATGGCAATTGAGAACAGATAAGCCATTAACTTAATGAAAAAAGCAACCATCCTCCTCATCATTTTGTGCCTGGGGTTACAAACGCTTGGACAGGAGGATACGCTGTCTGTTAACAGAAAGCGTCTAAACCTTTTGATCATCGGGGGATCGGCAATTTATGCAGGAAGCATGATCGGGCTATACCAGGCATGGTACAGGGATTATCCCCATTCCTCTTTTCACTTCACCAACGATGGCAGCGAATGGGAAGGCCTCGACAAACTGGGGCACGTCACCACGTCATATTGGGTTGGCAGGATCAGCTATCATTCATTACGCTGGGCAGGCGTAAAAGATAAACATGCGATATGGTACGGGGGCAGCATGGGACTGCTCTTCCTTACCACGGTGGAGATCATGGACGGCTTTTCGGAAGAATGGGGTGCATCCCTGAGCGATTTAGCAGCCAATGCAGCGGGAGCCGGGTTGTTCATCGGACAGCAGCTGCTATGGAAGGAACAGCGTTTCCTGATCAAGTTCTCCTACCACCCGACCGATTTCCCGCAATACCGTCCTGATGTGCTTGGAAGCACATGTATTGAGAAGGTGTTGAAAGACTACAATGGCCACACCTACTGGCTTTCAGGGAATATACATGCTTTCCTCAGGGAAGGATCACGCTTTCCCCGCTGGTTCAATGTGGCAATTGGTTACGGCGCAACAGGCATGACCGGCGGCAGCGAAAATGTCAACAGCTACGAGGGAGAACCCATCCCCGAATTTACCCGCACCAGGCAATATTTTCTCAGCCTGGATGTTGACCTCACAAGGATACGGACCCGTTCAAAATTCCTGAAAGGCGTGTTCACTTTACTGGGGTTTATCAAGATCCCCATGCCCACGCTGGAATATACATCTGAGGGTAGTTTAGTATTCCATTATCTGTATTTTTGAGCCATGAAAAGCAGTAAGACCATTCTATGGGACTGGAACGGAACGATGCTCAACGATATGAGCATTTGCATTGATGCCATGAACCTGATGCTCAGGGAAAGGGAATTGAAACTGCTCGATGAAGAAGTTTACCGGGATGTGTTCACCTTCCCGGTAAGGGATTACTATTCAAAGATAGGATTTGATTTCGACAAAGAACCTTTTGAGAAACCTGCGCTCGAGTTCATTGAAAACTACGACGACATGGTGAGGGAAGCACGCATATTCAGTGATACCAACATGGCTCTGGATACATTCCGTTCGCGCGGATATACCCAGATGATATTGTCTGCCATGCAAAACGACTTCCTGAATGAGCTGGTAAGGCAGCATGGCATAGCACATTATTTCGATGAGATCTCCGGCATAGACGATCATTACGCAAGCGGAAAAGTTGAAAATGCCAGAAAACTGATCGCAGGCCTCGAAGGCAAGGCCGGCGAGACCGTTATGATAGGCGATACGATACATGATCATGAAGTAGGGGAAGAACTTGGCATCAGGGTGATCCTGGTAAGCAGGGGGCACCAGTCTGAAGAACGGATCAGGAGCACCGGCAGGGAGATCGCGCACAATTTCAGAGAAGTTATACAGATCATCAATTAAGTCTCAGTATGAAGAAAATCAATAGCGTAGAAGAAGTTATTAATAGCGGCATTATAAGGTCAGGCAGTGTGATCTATACTGCGGGAAATGCAGCAACACCGCAGGTATTGTTGAAACAACTGGCATATGATACCTCAATTACCAATATTGAGTTGCTGAGTATACTGCTGCTTGGCGACATTCATGATCTGTTCTCGAAAGAGGCCTGCAGCCGCATCACGCACAGGGTGATCTTCAACGGACCCCATTCGCGTGAAGCCATGAACAATGGATGGGCGACCTATCAGCTGATGCACCTGTCTGACATTCCCCGTCAGTTAAAACAAAGCATAAAACCCAATGTGGTGCTTTTGCAGGTGAGCGGCCCCGACAACGGTGGAAATTACAGTTTCGGAACTACCGTTGAAGCTGTCAAGGCCGCTGTGGATACCGCCAGGGCCAACAACGGGCTGGTGATAGCTGAACGGAACAGCAAGATGCCATTTGTGCTGGGTACAACATTGCACAGTTCAGATATCGACTATCTTCTCGACGTTGAATATGATCTTCCCGTCAGCCCGGTAGAGGAGCCTGATGACAGGGCCAACAGGATAGGCAGGCTTATCGCCGAACTTTTCATAAAAGATGGCAGTACGCTTCAATATGGCATAGGAGAAGTGCCGGAAGCCGTAACAACATCCATTATCGGGAAAGGCGTGAAGGACCTCGGGATATATACAGAGTTATTTTCTGATTCCATGCGTACCCTGGTGGACAAGGGTATTGTGAACAACAGGTTTCTCAGGAATAATTTCTCTGTATCAAGTATTTTCCTTTCAGCAGATGCAGACGGGTACGATTGGCTGCATTTCAACAGTTCAATTCAAAGCAGGCCCTGCGAACAGACGAACAATGTTTTGTACATCTCGGCACAGCCCCGCATGACAGCCATAAACTCTGCCATGGGTGTTGACCTACACGGGAATATCTGGGCCGATTCACTGGATGCACGAAAAATTTACAGCGGCATAGGCGGGCAGGCTGATTTCCTGCGCGGATCATACCTTTCAGAAGGCGGAACACCCATCATTGCCATGAAATCAACTACGGACAAAGGACACCATAAGATCATGGACAAATGCCCGGAAGGGATCACCACCACTGCCATTGCTGCAGATCCTGTTGTCATCGTCACGGAAAACGGTGCCTTTAACCCCAGGGGGCTCAATATAGCAGAGCATGCTATCGGCATAGCACATCTCGCTGCCCCTGAACAAAGAGACCGGCTGCTGAAAGCTATATATGAAAGCAAAGCTTTTCACAAACCACGAAAGGCCCTGAAGGAATCCATCCCGAAAGGTTTCGTAGCATTTGAGCAGGTTTTCAGCTAATATTTGATTATTGTTTGTCAGGTTCAATAACCTCTTTCAGGCTGCCCTTCACATAGCGTTCCTTCTTCAGGAGCATCCCCTCTTTGTCGTAATAAAGCCATATCCCGTCCTTAAAGTTATTCTCATACATGCCCGACACTTCCGGGAAACCCTCCTGGTAATACACCAGCATCAGGCCTTCAAGCTTATCATCAACATAGGTTGCTTTGAGCTTTAGCTTTCCATCAGTAAAATAGCGCTTCCACTCGCCCTGTTTAAGGCCGTTCCTGTAAGGCAATTCTTCTGCGACCCTCCCGCCGGGATAATAATTGATCACAACACCATCCAGCACCCCATTGTGGTATGTTTCATGCGACAATAAAACACCGTCATAATCACTGTAATAGGACCATATGCTGTCTTTTTCCCGGTCGAGGTAATTGCCTTCAGCGAGCAGTCGGCCATTTTTATGAAATACTTTGGTATGTGAGCGTGTCCCGTTATCGTACATGTCGGATACTGCCTTGATCTTGCCGTCATCATAATAATATTTGAAGGTACCGGTGGGGTTGCCATCAACAAACTCGCCCTCAAATTTGATGTTTCCGTTCACGTCATATACTTTCCAGTAACCCTGCCGGCGTCCCTGGCCATCAACCTTGTTGATGTCCTTATTTACAAGTTCCTGTGCACACAGCAGTATCGGAACAAGGAGGATGATTACGATCAGGGCTTTCTTCATAGCGTAGTTTATTAGGTTAACGTGCCGGTTCGGGTTTTATTAAGGCAAGTTTAAATTTACGTATTTTTGTTCCAAAATTACTAATTCTGACTGTTACGTGAACACCTATTCATCACGATTGCTTGAACAATGCGTAAACGAACTCTCCAGGCTTCCCGGTATCGGGCGTAAGACAGCCCTGAGGCTTGCACTTCATTTGCTGAAGCAGGAAGACGTGACGGTTGAAAACCTTACCGCTGCCATTTCTGGCATGAAAGGCAACATAAACTACTGCAAGGTATGCAATAACCTGTCGGATGGTGAGATATGCCAGATCTGCAGCAATCCCAAGCGCGATAACGGAATGGTATGCGTAGTTTCGGATATCCGCGACATACTGGCCATTGAAAAGACGGCGCAATACGGGGGGGTTTACCATGTTTTGAACGGCATCATCTCACCCATCGACGGCATAGGTCCGGACGATCTGAACATAGACCCCCTCATTGATCGCATCGAGCAAGGGGATATCAGGGAAATTATCTTTGCACTTTCGAGCACCATTGAAGGCGATACGACCAGTTTTTATATTTTTAAGAAGATCCGGGAGAAAGGCATCAAGGTTAGCACAATTGCTAGGGGTATTTCAGTTGGTGACGAACTTGAATACGCCGATGAGGTGACCCTGGGAC
Organism: Bacteroidales bacterium; assembly: GCA_036351275.1. Taxonomy (GTDB): domain Bacteria; phylum Bacteroidota; class Bacteroidia; order Bacteroidales; family B18-G4; genus B18-G4. Next base: position 10,656 of record JAZBOU010000132.1, on the reverse strand, counting down.
GCTCGATCATGAACCGCATGCCTTACGAAAGCGGCCTAAAATAAGGTGGGAGGCTTTTCAGGACTTTCGTCCTGGGATTCAATATTCGATATTCTATATTCGGTATTCGAAGTTTCTTCCTTCTCTTCCATGTTCCCTGTTCCCTGTTCATTATTCTCTATTTCCTCTTCCATAAAGTCCACATCATCCTCCACTAATTCTGCGTCATTGAAAAGTTCAAGCTGGTTTTCCGTAACATAATATTCGTCAGGCACATCTTCAGCGAAATTGCTGATATATTTCCGGATCATTTTTTTGATGAGCTTGTTCGGGGTGGTCTTCCGGGCGTGGCAGTAATTTAGCAGTGAACGTTTTTGTTTGTAAGACAGGCGTATACGTATTTCACTATATCTGACTTTTTTCCTTTTTTTTGGTCTGCCGTTGGCCATGCAATTCTGCTTATCATGGCCAAAGTACTAAAAATCGGAGCCTGATCAGGACAGGGTTTGTATTTTGTTGATAACTTCCTGAGCCATTTTTTCAGCACTTTCCGGAGAGGAACTCTCTGCATAAATGCGGATTATAGGTTCGGTGTTTGACTTCCTGAGGTGCACCCACTCATTGCCCCTGATGATCTTCACCCCGTCGATGGTGATCACTTCATGATCAGCATATTCTTTTTCAACAGCCTTCAATACACCGTCAACATCCATATCAGGCTTGAGCTCTATTTTTTTCTTGGAAATATAATAATCGGGGTATTTTTCGCGGAGGGAGGAACAGCTTTCATTTTCTTTTGCCAGGTGGGTCAGGAAAAGTGCAATCCCGGCCAGGGCATCCCTGCCATAGTGCAGGGCAGGATAGATCACGCCGCCATTTCCTTCCCCGCCGATCACGGCATCTACCTTTTTCATCATTTCTACCACATTCACTTCCCCAACGGCAGAAGCAAAATAATCATACCCGGCCCGGTGGGTGATATCCCGCAGTGCTCCTGTTGAGGACAGGTTAGAAACGGTATTCCCGGGATGATGCTTCAGGATATAATCGGCCACGGCGACCAGGGTATATTCTTCACCGAACATCTTCCCATTTTCCATTACTATTGCCAGGCGGTCAACGTCAGGATCGACTACGAAACCGATATCGGCTTTCGTCTCTTTTACGGTTGAAGCGATCGTGCCAAGATTTTCCGGGAGCGGTTCGGGGTTATGGGGGAAGTGCCCTGTCGGATCACAGTATAATTCGGTCACTTTATCTACTCCCAGGGCTTTTAACAGGGGGGGTAATGCAATGCCCCCGGTGGAATTGACACAATCGAGCACAACATGGAAATCGCGTGCCTTGATGGCCTCAGTATCAACTGCCGGCAGGGCCAGGATAGCTTCGATGTGTTGCTTTATGGCATGTTCGTCGACCCGATATACCCCAAGCGCTTCCACCCCGGAAAAATTTACTTCATTGTTCTCTGCAATCGCAAGGACCCTGGCACCTTCCTCTGCGTTTATGAATTCGCCATTTGCATTCAGCAATTTAAGTGCATTCCATTGTCCCGGGTTGTGGCTGGCAGTAAGGATAATACCGGCATCCGCTTTTTCGGATACGACCTTCATCTCCACTGTTGGCGTGGTCGAAAGCCCCACATCGATCACATCAACCCCCATGCCCATCAGTGTGCCGCACACCAGCCTGTTTACCATATCGCCTGAAACCCGGGCATCGCGTCCCGCAACGAATACCAGCCGGTTTTCTGAACCGCGTTCCCGGATGAAAGTGGCAAAAGCAGATACGAATTTTACAATATCGACGGGTGTCAACCCTTCGCCCGGAGCACCGCCAATGGTACCTCGAATACCGGAAATGGATTTGATGAGGGTCATGTGGGTCAGATTTTGTTTGCACAAATATAGGAAAAGCAGCAAGAAGGCAGACACAGAAGGGCTAGAACCACTTACGCCGTTTAAAATAATAGATCAGCAGGAGCGCGATCACGAACATCAGTCCCAGCAAACTGAAATAACCATATTCCCAATCCAGCTCAGGCATATTTCTGAAGTTCATTCCGTAAATGCCAGCCATAAACGTCAACGGAATAAATATGGCCGCCATAATGGTCAGGGTGGTCATGACCTGGTTCATCCGGTGACCCTGCATGGAAAAGAACAGGTTCTCAGCCGAGTCCATTCGCTGCTCCATGGAGTCAATGCTTTCAAGGAGCAGAAGACAGCTATCCTTGAGGTCAAAAAAGTACTTGTGCTGCTCCTTGTGTATGATCTCTGAATTAGTTTTCTCGAGGTTAGTCAAGGCTTCTTTAAGTGAGGCTATGTTTTTGCGCATGCGAAGCAGCTTTCTTTTATATTCTTCAATCCTGAATATAAATGCCGGGCCCGTATCCTTGTTCTCGAGCGGGTTGCCACTTTCACTGATTGTCTCTTCCAGTGTATCAATGGTGGTAAAGTAATTGGCCAGTATACCTTCAAGCAGCAAATAAAGGAGAAAATCGGTGCCCTTCTTCCTGACTAAACCATTGTTTTCCCTGATCCTCACCCTGACATGTTCGAAATGATCTCCTTTCTTCTCCTGGAAGGAATACAGGTCATCCCTGCCGACAATGAAAGAGATCTGTTCCACATCGAAATGCATTTCTGCATCGGCAAGTATCGACTTTACCGAGACAAAAATATATTGCCCCAGGTCCTGCATCTTCGTCCGCTGACCTGTATCAAGGATATCCTGCACGATAAAGCGTGGCATGTTGATACCTGTACAAACCTTATCGATCAGCCCCGTATCATGTAAACCATGAATGTTTAGCCACGACACCCTGTCGGTTTCAATTCGAAGGTCTTTCTCAGCGGGTTTCACTTCCTGATCCTCTGAAAAGGATTTAGTATTATATGTAATTAACTGAACTTCGGATTTTTCCAGGAACTTTTCTCCCAGAAATTCCACTTTTTGGGGATTGCTGATCCTGAGATTAGACTTTTTCCGCATTGAGATCTTTTTTATACACAACTGTTCGGTATGGGAACGGAATTTCCACTCCTTCTTTATCAAATCTTTGTTTTACGCTTTTCATCAGGTCTGTCATGAGTACAAAGCCGTTATCATTTCCATCTGTCCATACATAAGCTTTCAGGTCGACTGAAAAATCCGACAGGCCTATGACGCGTACTGTGATATCATCAACATTTTTCTTCTTCTCCCCGGGAGTTCTGGGATCGATAAAAAAGGGATGTTTCCGCGCCTCATCCTTGATAATATGGATAGCCTTGTCGATATCTGAATCGTAGCTGATACCGAATACAACATGCTTCCTTATCAGCGTATCGGTGATATTGCTGTTAATGATCGTGTCATCGCTGATAATACTGTTCGGGACCAGTACCCTGCGATTTTCATAATCCCGCATTGTAGTGTGCCGCAGGGTGATCTCTTCTACGACCCCTTTTAGGTTTTGGCCAAACTCGATAGTATCCCCTACCCTGAATGGTTTAAAGAGTAGAATAAAAATACCACTTATAATATTCGAGAATGCCTTTTGCGATGCAAACCCGATGATAGCAGCTAAGATACCGGCTCCGGCGAACAATGCCGTGCCAAAGGCCCTGAGTGAAGGGATCTCGTAAAATATGATTATGATGCTGATCGTATAGATCAGGAAGCTAACCGAATTTTTTACAAATGAGAAATTAGTCGGGTCGGCTTTTAACTTGCTTGCATAGCTCTTGATAAAATGATTCAGGAAAGTGCGCATGATGGTGGAAACCACCACAGCAAGGAAGATCACGATAGCAACGAACAGCCCGTACCTGAGATATTCGTTTTCAATAAAATTTAAAAACATAGGTTAAAGATAATCAATCCCCCAACAAATATGCAAATATTAAGGGTGCCACAATTGTCGCATCGGATTCTATAATGAACTTTGGCGTATCCACTTCGAGTTTTCCCCAGGTGATCTTCTCGTTGGGAACGGCTCCGGAATAAGATCCATAGCTGGTAGTTGAATCGCTGATCTGGCAGAAATACGACCACACAGGTGTATCAGTAAGTTCCAGGTCCTGATGTAGCATGGGCACTACACATATAGGGAAGTCACCGGCGATGCCGCCACCGATCTGGAAGAACCCGATTCCTTTTTCCCCTGCATTTTCACGGTACCAATCCGCCAGAAATATCATGTACTCTATGCCGGATTTGATCACATCGGGCCTGGTATCGCCTGAAATGCAGTGAGCTGCAAAAAAATTACCACAGGTTGAATCTTCCCAGCCGGGTACAATGATGGGAAGATTTTTCTTGGCAGCAGCCAGCAGCCATGAATTCCCGGGATCGGTATCGTACGCCTGTTCCAGTTCGCCGCTGAGCAGGATCTCGTAGAATACCTCATGTGGAAAGAAACGCTCATTTTTCCCGGCTGCCCGTGACCATATCCGTTCAAGGGATTTTTCGATCCTTCGCATGGCCTCCTCCTCCGGTATGCAGGTATCGGTAACCCGGTTGAAATGCTGTGTGAGGAGCTCCTGCTCCTCCCCGGGCGAGAGGTCCCTGTAATGAGGTACCCGTTGATAATGCGTATGGGCTACAAGATTAAAAACATCCTCTTCCAGGTTAGCGCCTGTGCAGGTGATGATCTGCACCTTATCCTGCCTGATCATCTCGGCAAGCGAAATTCCAAGTTCAGCGGTGCTCATGGCACCTGCCAGGGTGATCATCATCTTATTGCCACGTTCAAGCTGCTCCTCGTATGCCTTGGCGGCATCCACAAGCGTTGCCGCATTGAAATGCCTGTAATGGTGCAGCATAAATTGAGAAACGGGTCCTTTATTTTTCATCGCATTCAAATTTATAGCTCAGCATCTTATAATACAGTTTAGCGACCAGGAACTCCGGAGCCCTGATCCCATCAATGGGAGCCAGTTCGACGATATCAAATCCGAGCACATCCTTTTTCCGGAAAACAAACTTAAGAAATGCAGTAACGGTATGCCAGTCCAGCCCTCCCGGTTCGGGTGTGCCGGTGGCGGGCATAACGGAAGGATCGAATACATCCAGGTCGAGGGTTATGTAAACCTTGTCCCCCAGCATCTCAGCAGCCCTGTACATCCAGCTCTTTGTCTGGCGTATCTCTTTGGCGTAAAAGCATTTTTCAGGATCAAGATATTCAGTCTCAGACCGGTCCATGCTTCGGATCCCCACCTGGACCAGGTTGGTATTTTTCGAAGCATCATGAAGGGCACAGGCATGGTTATAGGGTGTGCCCAGGTATTCAGGCCTGAGGTCGGTGTGCGCATCCAGTTGCAGTACGCTGATACCGGGGTTTTTTTCATAGAAGGCCCTGATCACTCCTATGCTGATGGAATGCTCACCACCGAGGAAGGTCAGGAATTTTCCCGTTTCGAGGAGTTCAGCAGACTTTTTATAGGTGGCATGAAACATGGCTTCGGGTGATGATCTTTCCAGGACAGGCGGCAATACATGGATTCCCCTGCGGTACACTTCCGAATCGGTCTCTATGTCGTATACCTCCATATTTTCAGCAGCCTCCATGAATGCTTCGACCCCCCTGTCGGCACCCTTACCCCAGGTTGAAGTTCCGTCGTAGGGTATGGGCTGAAGCAGGATTGCAGCTTTATCGAAATCCGCGTACTGCTCTTCTATACCTGCAAATGTCCTCATGGGCTGTCTTTGTATCCTAATATGCGTAACATGTCATCGACCGTTTGCTCATCCCTGAATACATAATCGTAAAAGTTCCCGGTCTCGTCGCGGTCCACAACGATATGTTTCGGCGAAGGGATCAGGCAGTGCTTGATGCCCCCGTAGCCGCTGATGGAATCCTGGTAGGCCCCCGTATGGAAAAAGCCCAGATACAGGGGTTCCTTGCTTTTGGGGTTGAACTTCGGCAGCAGGATCTGCTGGTTCATATCCTCTGAATTATAGTAGTCGGACTTATCACAGCTGATACCCCCGATGTTCACCCTGGTATACTCGTTATCCCACTTATTGACAGGCAGCAGGATAAACTTTTCATATAGCGACCATGCATCCGGGATGGTGTTCATCAGGCTGTTGTTCACCATATACCAGAGTTCCGCATCATTCTGTTGTTTCTGCTCCAGTACCTGGAAAACGATGGCTCCGGCCTCACCCACCGTATATTTCCCGAATTCAGTGTAAATATCAGGCTCTTCAACACCTTCTTTCACACAGGCTTCCTTGATATTCTTGATGATCTCCTTGATCATATATTCGTAATCGTATTCGAAACCAAGGTGATTCCGTACAGGAAGTCCGCCTCCAAGGTTGAACGAATCGATATCGGGGCACACCTTTTTGAGTTCAATGAAACGCGAAAGCGCTTTCTGGAATTCACCCCAGTAATAAAGGCTGTCCTTGATTCCGGAATCAACAAAAAAATGCAGCATTTTGAGGCTGACCTTCTTATTTCCCTTGATCTGGTTTTCGTAAAACTCCATCATGCGGTTGTTCCTGATGCCGAGCCTCGAGGTATAATATGCCGACTGGGATTCCTCATCAATAGCCAGGCGAAGGCCGATATTCACTTTCAGGTCACCGGCAAACTCCAGCAGACGGGCAAGTTCCATTCGACTATCGAGTATGAACAATACATTTTTATAGCCATCTTTCTGAAGTTCGATGAGTTTTCGAAGATATTCATCTGTTTTGTAACCATTTGCCAGGATAGTAATAGTCTTTTTTATGACTCCTTCAGCATAGAGTTTCCTGATCAGGTCAATATCGAAAGCAGAAGAGGTTTCCAGGTTTACATTCTCTTTCAGAGCAGCGTTAACCACATGGTGGAAGTGGCAACATTTAGTACAGTAGCAATAATAATAGTTCCCTTTGTAGTCATTCGCCTTGATAGCCCTGTTAAACAGGTTTCTTGACTTTTTTATCTGCTCGGCAATCCTCGGGAGATAGATCAGCCTGAATGGCGTCCCGTACTTTTTAATGAGATATTTAAGGGATATACCGTGAAAGGTGAGGTAATCATCACGCAGGTCAAAGCCTTCCTGGGGAAAGTAATAACTCTGTTCAATCAGATCGAAATAGGAGTTTTTCATTTTCTAAATCAATGGTATACATAAAATTTGAGGGAAATGTAACCATTTTTTCAATTTAAATGTCAAAAAAATGCTGTAATCCTTCGAAACATTCATTTTGAGACTCGAGACTTGAAACCTGAAGCTAAAAGACCAGTTCAACACCCAACACTCAACACTTCGGGATCCCGACCCCGGAAACCAGATGCCTGTATATAAAAAAGTACTACTTTTGTGACATCTAAAAATAGCTTTTAAGGCACTCCATGACCGAAGAATTCCAGCCATATGATGCAGAGGAGCTCATTGAGCGTTTTGAGGAGATGGTAAAAAAGAATGAAACCTTCTTCTTTGATGTTGACCAGTTTGAGGCTATCATCGACCATTACTTTGAGCGCAATGAATTAAATATGCTCGGCACTGCTGTGGATTATGCAATGGAGCAGCATCCTGCCAACACCATGGTGCACCTGAAAAGGGCACGTTTACTGATGATACAGGGAAAATATAAGCGGGCGCTCAAGCTGTTGAATGACCTGGAAGAGATCGAGCCGGCGAATACAGAGATCTTTTACATCAAGGCCTCCCTTTTCAGCTACCAGAAAGATTACAAGAACGCTGTGCGGGAATATGAAAAAGCATTGCTGGGAGGCGAGGATCCTGATGATATCTATATCAGCATTGCCTTTGAATATGAAAACATGGGCGACTATGCCATGGCGATCAAATACCTGAAAAAAGTGCTCAGGATAAATCCCATGAATGATGCTGCCATATACGAGCTTTCTTTTTGTTTTGAGATCGATAACCGCCTGGAAGAAGCGGTGGATTATTTCAATCTTTTCCTAGAAAGCTATCCCTACTCCAAAACAGCATGGTTTAATCTCGGCATCGCTTACAACCAGCTCGACCTGTACGAAAAAGCCGTTGAAGCCTACGACTTTTCCATTGCGATAGAACCGACATTTTCCTCTGCATATTTCAATAAAGCCAATTCCCTTGCCAACCTGGAGCACTATCCGGCAGCAATACGGGTATACCGGGAAACTTTCGAACATGAAGAACCGGAAGCCATGACATTTTATTACATCGGTGAGTGCTACGAGAAGATGAATAAATATGAACAGGCCCTAAATGAATATCTTAAAGCACTTGAGATCGATGATAAGCTATCAGAGGCCTGGATGGGAGCAGGAATTGCAAGAGATGAACTGGGACAGACAAGGGAGGCGATCAATCTCATGCAAAAGGCTATCCGCATCGAAGATATCAATCCGGAGTACTGGTATATCCTGGGCGATGCGCAGGAAAAAGCCGGACTATTGGATGATGCCATGAAGTCTTATCGAATGGTAAGCGAACTGGATCCCCTGAACCCGGAGATCTGGATCGATTATGCTGAACTGTATGCCAGGGATGCAAAGTTCAAGGAAGCCATAGCGCTACTCGACAAAGGTATCGAAGCTGATCCCCGCAATGCCAGGACACACTACAGGAAAGCACTCTACCTCATTAAACAGGGAAATACCCGGGAAGCGTACAGCATTATTGAACAAGCACTTGAGCTCGACTTTGCCAAACATACCGACCTGTTCGAATACATGCCCGCCCTGAAGGGGGATGCGCAATTGATCCAGATGATCGAACTGTACAGGATAGATAAGAGGAAGTAGGCAGTAGGCAGTCCCGAAAAAATGCAAATCTTTGATTTGCTCTTTTTTCGAGGATCCTCGAAAAACAATGAAATCGAAGATTTCTGGTTTTTCGGGATAGGCAGCAGGCAGTTGGCAGTTGACAGTGAGACAGTCAAACAATAGAACAATAGAACAATAGAGCAATAGAAACCACTAAATGAATAACATCAAGTTCTATATTTTTCTCGTGCTGAAAGGCATGGCCATGGGGGCGGCGAATGTGATCCCGGGCGTTTCAGGAGGGACGATCGCCCTGATCACGGAAATCTTTGAACGTCTCATCAATGCCATTAAATCCTTTGACCTAAAAGCATTAAAACTATTGCTGAAAGGAAGGTTAGGGGAATTTGCACGTTATACCGACCTGTATTTTCTTCTTGCGATTGCTGCCGGTGTGATCGTTGCGATCGTAAGCCTTGCCCGCCTCTTCGATTACCTCTTTAGCGAATACCCGGTGTACATCTGGTCCTTTTTCTTCGGGCTTGTGCTGGCTTCAGTATATTTTGTTGGCAGAAGGATAACGAAGGTCACTCCTGCCGTAGTCATTACATTTATCATTGGAACGGCCATTGCCATCATGATCTCCTTTCTGAGCAAAGGACAGGAAAACGAAAACTTTTTCTACCTGATACTTTGCGGGGTTGCTGCGATCTGCAGCATGATCCTCCCTGGGCTTTCAGGTTCGTTTATCTTATTCATCATGGGGAATTACAGGCTTGTGGCCATTGATGCCATCAACGACCGCGACCTGGGCATATTGCTACCCGTGATCATCGGTGCTGCCGTCGGATTGCTAGCCTTTGCCCATATCCTCTCGTGGGTGTTCAAACGATTCAGGGACGAGACCATATCTATCCTGACCGGCTTTATTCTCGGCTCAGTAAGTATATTGTGGCCCTGGCAAAAAGCGGAATACCTCCAGGATGCAGCGGGCAGCATTGTAACGAAAGGTGGCGAGAAGGTCATCACACATTATACCCGTTACCTTCCTGAACAACTCGGTACCGAATTCTGGATCGCCATTGCCTGTATAGTGCTCGGAATTATCAGTATCTGGATCACCGAACTGCTTGCCAAAAAGAAAGCCTGATGCTCCATTTCGGATTGATCGGCAACCCGGTATCACACTCCCTGTCGGAGAAATACTTCAACGATAAATTTACCATTGAAAATATCAAGGCCCGTTTCCAGCGATTTCTCCTGGCGGATGTTCGGGGATTCCCAAAACTATTAGAGACCTATCCAACACTGATGGGATTAAGCGTGACCAGCCCGTTCAAATCTGACATCATTCAATACTGTGACGAACTGGATGAGATCGCTGCAACGATAAAGGCTGTGAATACCTTAAAAATATCCAGGCATGGCGGGAAACATTATATTAAGGGATACAACACGGATGTCCCGGGTTTCTCGACTGCCATCCTTCGGGTACTGGGAAAAGACAGGCCTGATGCCCTGGTCCTTGGCAGCGGTGGTGCTGCAAGGGCAGTTGCCTATGCGCTGAATAAGCTCGGAATGCGATTTATCATCGTTTCAAGAAACGCAGGCCCCGGAAAGGTTACGTACGGCGAAGTTGATGCACGGATGGTTGCCTCAAGAAAGCTGATTATCAATGCCAGCCCGGCGGGAATGGGCAGTTTGATCAACGAATATCCCGATATACCTTTTGATCAGATCTCTTCGGATCATATCCTGTACGACCTGGTCTATAATCCACCTGAAACACTTTTCCTGCAGAAGGGGAAAAAACAACATGCACGTACCGAGAACGGTTTGATCATGTTGCAGGCTCAAGCCGAAAAAGCCTGGGAAATATGGAACTCTGAACTTTAAACTCGGAACTCGGCACTCGGAACTCGGCACTAAAAAAGCCCTCGCAATGCGAGGGCTTTTTTATATGGTACTGTATT
>JAZBOU010000131.1:0-12177 GCA_036351275.1 Bacteroidales bacterium | reverse complement strand
TATGGCGAAGAAGAAACCATTTGTATTAAGGCTTAACCCCGATACCCTGGAAAAGGTCGAAAAGTGGGCTGCGGACGAGTTCCGCAGCACCAACGGCCAGCTGGAATGGATCATAGATACGGCATTGAAAAAAGCCGGACGTAAAAAATGATGTAGCGATTTAGTAGATTGAACGATTTAGAGGATATTCGAAACACTTCGCCCAATCTCCTAAATCGTATACATCGTTCAATCGCTCAATTCAAAGTGTTTTCCCTGGTAAGTATCCCTGCGTTCCAGCTCTGCTTCTACCATCTCCACGATCTTCTCATTCCTGACCAATCCCCAGCCGGGATCAACTTTGAACCTGGGCGGCACTTCACCGGCAAAGCGTTCAACGATAAAATCCGGATTCAGTCGCTCGATAAAATCGACAATAAAAGAAATGTATTCATCCAGTTCGAAAAGCTTGAAATCTTCAGGTCTCGTTTTGTATTCCTTCTCCATTTTCGTACCCTTGATGACCTGGAGTTGATGGAACTTGATATTCGTTAAAGGGAGTTCAGACAGGATGGCTGCTTGGGCCATCATCTCCTTCCTGCTTTCACCCGGCAGGCCAAAGATCAGATGTGCCCCGGTCTTCAGCCCTGCAGCTGCAGTCAATTCAATGGCAGCCTTGCTCTCCTCAAAAGTGTGTCCCCTGTTTATTCTTTCAAGGGTTTTGTTATAGCATGATTCTATGCCGTATTCGATGATCACGTAATGGGTTTCTGCCAGCCCGGCAAAATAGGCCAGCTTATCATCATCGATACAGTCAGGCCGGGTCCCGATCACCAGGCCTGCGATCTCGGGGAACGCCAGGGCCTGGTCATATATTTGCTTCAACTCTTCAAGCGGGGCATATGTGTTGGAATATGGCTGAAAATAGGCCAGGAATTTTCCGGGTCTTTTATATCGCCATGCATGGAACTCCATGCCTTCCCTGATCTGTTGCTCAACACTTTTCGCAGGATTGCAGTACGACGGGTTGAATGCGTCATTGTTGCAATAGGTGCATCCTCCGCGGCCCTTTCTGCCATCCCTGTTCGGACAGGTAAAGCCTGCATCGATGCTCAGCTTCTGCACCCGCTCGCCAAACTGCTTCTTAAAGTAATTCGAGTAGGCGTTGTACCTGCGTATGTGTCCCCAATGATACACTATAAGTTTTAAGTTTCAAGTTTCAGATAGCCGACGCCCGAAGCCTGACGAAGTTATAAAATAAAAGCCCCGCCATTGCGATGACAGGGCTTTGATATGATTGAACAGGTCTTATTCTGAACTTGCTGTAACCCTTTCGAGGCGTTTCATGATTGAGAATATGAAGATTGCCGACAGGATACAGCACACCACAAAGATGAGCCATAGCTGCCACAGTTCTATCCTGACCCACATGAAGCTACCGACAAAGAGCAGTTTATTACCAATGGCAGTGGCAAACAGCCATCCGCCCTGCATGAGGCCCTGGAACCTTGGAGGTGAGACTTTCGACACGAAAGAAATACCGATCGGGCTCAGGAAGAGTTCGGCCACCGTAAGTGTGAGGTATGTACTGATCAGCCAGTAGGGCGATACCCTGTAGGGCGACGGATCACCAGCAAGGTCGGCAGGTGAATTGCCGATCAGGCTGAACGATGCGAAGATCATCACAACAAAACCGATGGAGGCGATGATCATACCGATGCCGATCTTTCGTGGTGTTGAAGGTTCTTTTCCTCTTTTCTGCAACCATGCAAAGAATGCAATGATTACAGGAGTCAGGAATACGATAAACACCGGATTAAAGTGCTGGAAGATCTCAGGTTCGATACGGTTCAGGGCATCAAATGAGTTGTAGAAATAATAGCTCAGGTACCCGCCAACTATGACAAAGCCGGCGCCAAGTAAGCGATAAAGTGATTTAATGCTCTTGCGCAGCAGCAGGATCAAGCCTATGATCACGCCAATCACTGAAAGGAATGATCGAAGGTCGAACCAGATATAGGTGAACTGGTTCACCTCATTGGCCGTATAATCCCTGGCAAAGAATGAGAGGGTCAGGCCGTTCTGATGGAACGACATCCAGAAAAATATCACCACGATAAATACAAGCCCGAGTGAGATAAGTCTTGGCTTTTCTTCTGACCATGGCATCTTGATAGCTTCTCTCTTTTCTTCTTTTGCTTTCTGTGCGATCTTTCGCATGTCAGGAAGCATTTTCTGGAAGAGGCTGTAAACAAGCAGTGATATAAGCATGGCAAAAGCAGCTACACCGAAAGCATAATTATACCCTGTTGAGAAGACATCCATATATTGTGCTGAGAATGAATTCAATCCATTTGAAAAAAGCTCAGTGGTGTTGTAACCTTGCACAACAGAATTCTCGGCCAGGGCCTGGAATTTAGTCATATCGGCATCGCCAAGGGCTATGTCGTTATTGAACTTAGTGGCATATTTGGCTACGTCGGCATCATATAAGAGACCTTTTGATCTCATGAACCAGTTACGGATACCATTGGCGGCACTGGGTGCAAAAAAGGCACCGATATTGATACCCATGTAGAAGATCATAAACGCCGAATCCCTGAATTTCTGGTATTTCGGGTCGTCGTACATCTGACCTACCACGGCCTGTAGGTTTCCTTTGAAGAGTCCGTTACCAAAAGCGATGATCATAAGGGCTGAAAGGGTAACAGCGAGGCTCAGCCCCGGGGTTGCCATCAGGATGTATCCTGCAAACATAGTTACGATCCCGGCAAAGATCGTTGTTTTGTATTTCTGCGTACGGTCGGCGATAAAACCACCAAGAACGGCCAGTGCATAAATGAAGAAATAGAACCAGGAGTAAAACTCGCCGGCTACATCTTCTGCCAGTCCATAGCGTGCCTGGAGAAAGAACACCAGGCAGGCCATCATGGTGTAGAAACCGAAGCGCTCACCCATATTGGCGAAGAATGCCACATACAGCGCTCTGGGATGTCCTTTTAACATAGTATTAGTTTTTGGTTAGTATTGATTTGTGTTTGATTTCTGTGTCTGAATTTTTATCAATAGCTTACAAAAATAGTCAAAAATAAATGTTGTGCAAGGAAAATAGAGGTGCGGGGTTCGGGGGGCGCAATTTGCTTTAAAATTCCAGAATATTCCCCGTCCCGCGTCCCTCGTCCCGCGCCCCGATTGTGCTAATTTCCAAATGATTTCATTAATTTCGGGTTGTTAGTGTAATATTATTGCAGAGGAATCGTCTTACCATTGAAATGACCCGCGAAGAATTTAAATCCGGAGTACTGCCGATAAAGAACAAACTTTATCGATTTGCCTTTCGCCTTCTGGGAGACCCGGAAGAAGCTCAGGATACAGTACAGGAAGTATTTCTTCGCCTGTGGTCGAAGCGGGAAAGTTTAAGCGAATACAGGAGTATAGAAGCTTTCGCCATGACAATGACACGAAACCTTTGCCTTGATCAGCTCAAATCGCCTGCTTCCAGAAAAGAAAAATTTGATGATAATAGTGAAATGCCCGACTACAAAACGCCATACGCAAGCACAGAAGATCATGATACCATGCGGTTCGTGAAGATGGCAATGGACCAGCTCCCGGAACAACAGCGGATGGTGATCCACATGCGTGATATTGAGGAGTGCGACTTTGATGAGATTGCGGAGGTAACAGGGCTTAGCCTGAATAATTTGAGGGTTACCCTTTCAAGGGCAAGAAAAAAGATCAGGGATACCCTGATAAAAATTAATAATTATGAGTTCTCACAAAATTGAAAAACTGCTGGAGAAGTACTTCGCGGGTGAGACCTCCCTGGCAGAAGAGCGGATGCTCAGGGAGTTCTTCCGGAAGGAAGATATCCCGGCTCACCTGCTTGAGCTGAGAGAGCAGTTCAGGCTTTTTGAGTCGGAAGCAGGGAAAGAACTCCCGGCTGACTTCGATGAAAAATTGTTCGATAAGATCGAAAGGCAGGAACGCAACAGGAAAACCGGCAGACGCACAACCATATACTATGTGAGTGCTGTCGCGGCTACCATACTCATCCTGATCACGGTCTTTATCCGCTTTGATACGTTTACCGGCAATTCTGCCTACAGCGACCGTGATGCGGAAATCGCATTTAATGAGGCCAGCAGGATCCTTTATTTTGTGTCAGACAAATTCAACAAAGGGGCTAACCCGCTCGGGAAAGTCGCCCACTATGACAAAGCAATAAATGATTTGGAAAATGTAAAGAAATTCGATGAGGGTGTGAGCAAAGCATTACCCTTGTCAACATTTAACAGGATAACTAAACTAATTACAAACCCTGCACAGTAAATGTGCACAATAGCTTAATAAAATGAAAAAGTTACTAATCACATTATTTGCAATCGCTTTCCTTTCCCCGGCAATAATTGCCCAGGAAAGTATAACTTCAAAACTCTACGAAAAGTACAGCGGTACCGAGGGGATCACTACCGTTCATATCACCAAGGAACTGTTCAGCATGATCGCACAGATGAACTTCGAAGGAGAAGATGCTGAGGATATGAATGAAATGAAAGACGCCATGGCAGGACTGGAGTTCATTAAGATCGTTATGTTCGAGAACGGTTCAGTTGATAACAAGGACTTTACTTCCTTTAAGAAAGACCTGAACGCGCTGGATCATGAAGGTTATTCCGAGCTTATGGTGGTCGATGACAAGGATGAAAAAGTTCGCTTCCTCGCAAGACAGGATGGCGATATGATCAAAGAATTCCTTATCCTTATTTCATCTGCCGACGAAGTAGGTTTTATCAGCATCTTTGGCGACATGGACATGGAAACCATCTCAAAAGTGTCACAGGGAATGGGCATCGAACAGATGGGGAAATTCGGTGGTCCCAAGAAAGACAAAGATAAAGATAAAGACTAATCCTTTAAAGTTCCTTTTATCATGAGAACACTCGTGTTTATCATGCTGGCGGTCGTTACCATGACCGCATACGCCCAGCGATCACCGGTTGAAAAGTTCATTAAAAAGCAGAAGAAGGTCGATGGTATCAGTATGCAGGAAATTGACCTGAAGTCGGAAGAATTTGCTGCACAGTTCCAGGTTGAAGGAGGGGATATAGCGGAAATGCTGGAACAACTGGAAGTGATCAGGATACTTTCGAGTGATTCAGCTGCCAGCCAGGCAGTGCGGGACTCCTTCATTGAAAATGCCAGAAAGGCACTCGATAGTGACGATTATAACGTACTGGTAAATGTGCATGCAGATGGTGAGGATGAGGTTGGGATCTATACCCGGCCAATCAATGATGGACTTATAGGAGAACTGGTTGTGCTGGTGGGGGAAACAGATGATGTTATCATGATCTATGTAAAAGGAAAAATCGATATGTCGAAAACCCTGTCCAGTGATATAATCTCCAATATGATTGGCGGTAAGAAAAGCAAGGACTGCGACTAAAGATCCGGCGGCAATGCCGCCTCTATATATCCTATCCCTTAAAGGCCTGAATATTATTTCGGGTCTTTTTTATTTTGGCACCTGGCTTTGGGCACTAGGCGTTTAGTTTTATTTTGATAAACAGGTTTGTATAACCCACGGCCCAACGCCCAACGCCCAAAACCCAACACCCAACGCCTGACGCCTGACGCCTGACGCCTGACGCCTGAATTGATATTTTTCCTAATTTTGCCCCCCTAATACTCAAAGTATCATGTCAGAAATTCCCAGTAAATATAATCCTGCCAATGTAGAGGAAAAGTGGTATGACTGCTGGATGGAAAAAGGTTATTTTAAGTCTGAGCCCGATGATCGGGAACCCTTCACCATCGTGATCCCTCCCCCTAATGTTACGGGTGTGCTTCACATGGGCCACATGTTGAACAATACTATTCAGGATGTACTGGTTCGCCGTGCCCGTATGCAGGGATATAATACCGAATGGCTCCCCGGAACCGACCATGCATCAATCGCCACGGAAGCAAGGGTAGTGGCAATGCTGCAGAAGAAAGGGATCGAAAAGGCATCGCTCAGCAGGGAGGAATTTCTTGAACATGCATGGAAGTGGAAGGAAAAGCATGGCGGCATCATCCTGAAACAGCTTCGGCGACTGGGTGCCTCGTGCGACTGGGACCGTACACGGTTTACCATGGACGAGGCCCTTTACGAATCGGTAATAAAAGTATTTGTCGACCTGTATAATAAAGGGCTGATATACCGCGGCGTTCGCATGGTGAACTGGGACCCTAAAGCGCTTACGGCTCTTTCCGATGAAGAAGTGGTTTATAAAGAGCTACAATCGAAACTTTACTACCTGCGCTATAGGATCGAAGGCACCGATGATGAGTGGGTAACCATTGCCACCACCAGGCCTGAAACCATACTCGGCGATACTGCCG
Source organism: Bacteroidales bacterium (assembly GCA_036351275.1). GTDB lineage: Bacteria > Bacteroidota > Bacteroidia > Bacteroidales > B18-G4 > B18-G4. The sequence continues at coordinate 5,811 of JAZBOU010000131.1, read as the reverse complement.
TTTGCGTGAACCCCGGCGACGAAAGATATGCTCACCTGAAAGGGAAGAACGTGATCATCCCCCTGGTTAAGAGGGTTGTTCCGATCATTTACGACGATTATGTCGATATGGAATTTGGTACCGGATGCCTGAAGATCACTCCTGCACACGATATTAACGATTATGAGATCGGCATACGCCATAAACTCCAGGTCATCGACATTTTTAATGATGATGGCAGCATGAGTGAAGCTGCCGAGCTATATATCGGGAAGGACCGCTTCGACGTCAGGGATGAGATCATGAAGGACCTGGAAGCAAACGGGCACCTGGTTAAGATCGAAGAATACGTGAACAAAGTAGGTTTTTCGGAACGTACCGATGAAGTGATCGAACCCAAACTTTCACTTCAGTGGTTCCTGAAGATGGAAGAAATGGCAAAACCGGCACTGGAAGTGGTGATGAACGACACAGTAAAGTTCCATCCGAAGAAATTCAAGAATACATACAGGCACTGGATGGAAAATGTCAGAGACTGGTGTATTTCGCGACAGCTTTGGTGGGGACAGCGTATCCCGGCCTGGTATTACGAGGGGGAAGTGTATGTGGCTGAAACTGCAGACGAAGCCCTGGACAAAGCCAGGAAGGATAGCGGGAATGATACACTGACAATGGCCGATCTCAGACAGGATGATGATGTGCTTGACACCTGGTTCTCATCCTGGCTATGGCCTATCTCTGTGTTTGATGGCATTCGTTACCCTGATAACAGGGATATCAAATATTATTATCCAACCAATGACCTTATCACTGCCCCGGAAATACTATTCTTCTGGGTGGCCAGGATGATCATGGCGGGACTCGAATACCGCAACGAGGTGCCGTTCAGGAATGTATACCTCACAGGTATCGTGCGCGACAAACTGGGCCGCAAGATGTCAAAGTCGCTCGGGAATTCTCCTGATCCCATCGAGCTGATTGAAAAATACGGTGCTGACGGTGTCAGGGTTGGCATGTTGCTCACCTCTCCTGCCGGGAACGACCTGCCTTTTGATGAGGTATTGTGTGAGCAGGGCAGGAATTTCAGTAACAAAGTATGGAATGCCCTGCGGCTGGTAAAGGGATGGGAGATCGATGAAAAGCTGGAACAGGCAGAGGTCGCAAAGGTCTCGATCGAATGGTTCACAAACAGGTTCAACCAGTCCCTGGCCGTGATCGAGGACCACTTCTCCAAATACCGCATCTCTGATGCACTCATGGCCGTGTATAAGTTAATATGGGACGATTTCTGTTCCTGGTACCTTGAAATGATCAAACCGGCATACCAGAAGGGCATTGATGCTTCCACATTTTTTACTACGATATCCCTGTTCGAGCGATTAATGAAAGTGCTGCACCCCTTTATGCCTTTTATATCTGAAGAGATCTGGCATCACCTCAACGACAGAGGCGAAGATGAATGCCTGATGGTGGCTGATATGCCATCATCAGAAGAGGTGGATAAAACCCTTTTAGAAGAATTTGAATATGTGCGTGAAGTGGTCATGGGCGTACGCAAGGTGAGAAAAGAGAAGAACATTCCCCTGCGGGAAGAGATCAGCCTCATTATTAAAAAGAATGAAGGCGAAGAGCCCAGGACCCATTTCGATCCGGCTGTAAGTAAACTCTGTAAATTATCATCACTGGGTTATACAGATAAAAAGGAGGAAGGGGCTGTATCGTTCATTATAGGCTCCACGGAATTCTATATACCGCTTGAAGGAAGTGTAGACCTTGAATCAGAGATCAAAAAACTGCAGGAAGATCTTAAATATGCCAGGGGATTCCTGAAAAGTGTTGAGAAAAAGCTCAGTAATGAGCGTTTTGTAAATAATGCTCCTGATCAGGTTGTTGAGAAGGAACGACAGAAAAAAGCGGATGCAGAGGCCAAGATCAGGGTTATAGAGGAACAGTTATCTTCATTGAAGAAATAACGGATTTCATCAAAAAATATACGAATATTTTAAAAAAAGTTGCGGATATATAAATTTTTTGTTATTTTTGTTTTAATAACATAGGCCCGGATACTAAACGTATTGCCAAATCTTATACTCAGAAGCTGCCAGCAACTAACCAGATCCGGGCTTTTTTTTATTGCCTTAATCAAATCTTATAATCGTGGATAAAAAGGCTGCTCCGAAAGGAGCAGTCTTTTTTGGTATGTGGTATATGGTGTGTGGTGTGTGGCATTTAGAGAATGAGTTGATTTTGCCCCATACCTCAAACCACAAACCTCAGTAGGTTTTCACTCTGTGAAAACGTACTGAATAATATTCGCCCCCATCTCCAGTGCCTTTCTTCTCGTCTCTTCCGAATCTTTATGTACTGCGGCATCTTCCCAGCCATCGCCGAGGTCGCATTCGTAGGTGTAAAAGCAAACAAGCCGGCCTTCATACAGTATGCCGAAGCCTTGCGGTGCTTTGTTATCATGTTCATGGATCTTTGGAAGGCCTTTGGGGAAGTTATATGTCTGATGGTAGATGGGATGGTCGAAAGGCAATTCAACAAAATCCAGTTCGGGGAATATTTTCTTCATCTGTGGCCTGATAAATTTATCAAGCCCGTAGTTATCGTCGATATGCAGAAAGCCACCGGATACCAGGTACTCCCTCAGGTTTTCAGCTTCGGCCGGTGAAAATACAACATTTCCATGGCCAGTCATGTGTACGAAGGGGTAATTGTATATTTCAGGGCTTCCGGCCTCAACCGTAGCATAATCATCAACAAGGTCGGTACCAAGGTTGTTGTTGCAGAAACGAATGAGGTTGGGCAAAGAAGTAGGATTTGCATACCAATCCCCGCCACCGTTGTACTTCAACAGCGCGATCTGTACCTGAGCCTGTACAACAGTCATCGAAAATATCAACAGCAGAAATACAGCCACTTTATAAGCTGCTATCTTCTGGCTTCTGGCTGCTGGCTTCCGGTAATTATCACTTCTAAATTCCATATTCCATGTTCCATGTTCATTATTCATTATTCATTATTCAGCATCGCGACCGTATGTACCGCCACGACTCCGGCAGTTTCCGTTCTCAGGCGGCTCTCCCCAAGACTAACGGTTTTAAAGCCCTTTTCTTTTGCCTGTGCAACTTCTTCCGGACTGAAATCTCCCTCAGGCCCGATGAGGATGATCGCATCTTCTCCGGGTGTGTATAATGTTTGCAAGAGGGGATGCTCTCCTTCTTCGACATAAGCGATAAATTTCTGCCCTGCAAGATCCATGCTTATAAGGTCCGTAAAGCTTTTTGCCCCGTGTAAAGCGGGATGATATGCTTTGAGTGATTGCTTCATTGCTGCTGTAATCACCTTGTTCAGTCGCTCGGCCTTAATTGCCTTTCGTTCTGAACGCTGGCAGATCATCGGGCTGATCTCATCGATACCGATCTCGGTGGCTTTTTCGAGAAACCATTCGAAGCGATTGATGTTCTTCGTAGGCGCAATAGCGATGTTCAGGTGATAGTTCCTTTTACCTGCACCTTCTGAAATATCAATAATGCGGAGTTCACAGCGCCTGGGATCGTCACTGGTCAGCTCCCCGGTATAGAATTTCCCTTTTCCGTCAGTGAGTTCAATAGTATCCCCGTTGCGTTTCCGCAATACCCTTATCACGTGCTTCGATTCCTGCTCATCGAGGGTATACTGATCACCCACCAGTTCAGGTGCATAGAAAAGTTGCATAAGATGGCCGTTTTTTATCTTACAACGATCTTTCTTGTTATGTTCATTTCGTTTGAAACAAAACTGATGAAGTAGATCCCTTTCGGCATGTCAGAGGCATCGAAAATGCTTTGCTTCCGGCCACTTCCGATATCTTCCTTCCAGACTTCCTGTCCGTTCAGGTTGCGAATGCTCATCCGTATGCTTTCTTTCCTGTCGGGAAGTACGATATTGAAAATACCCTCCGACGGATTGGGATAGATCAGCACCTCTGCTTCTGCATATTGCGCATCGCTCAAACCAACGCTGTTTGAGATCTCAATGTTATCAATAAAGAGATTGTTCCCCCTGAACCCAAATGTTTCAAACGCTATTTTTACACCGATTAAGGATGCATAATCACTCAGGTCGATAAGATAGCAGCTCGTCCCGGTTCCGGAACCACACCAGTCATCGGCGGATTGCGGAAAGAAAGAAGTGGTAGATGCAGGGGCAGTTTCGAGCTCCTCGTATGCTGCCGAGAACAGCCTGTTCCATGTTTCACCACAATCGGTTGAGATCTTGACGATCAATGTGTCGATAAAAGGGTATTTGCTTGAATAAGCATGGTCGAAGGTCAGTGCAAGTGTGCTGAACCCATCGAAATTCATTGCCGGTGAGATCAGCATATCACGGGCTCCCAATGAATTATAATCAAAAAGGTTTATCCAGGCCGCCTTGTTTCCCGGTGAGCTGCCTTCTACCTCGGTGATATCCCATGTAATCCCCATATCAGGATTGTGAATGGTCCAGCCCTTGTCCGAAAAGCTTCCGTTCTCAAAATCTTCAGTGAATGGCAGGCCCATGCCGCCAATGGCGATATAATCCTCCCTGGTCAGGCTGCCCTGTCCGTTCGCGTTTTCTGCTGTCAGAGTTACCGTATACATTCCGGCGCTGTTAAATTGTACCAGGGGATGCTGTGAGTTTGCGCCTGTGCCGCCCATGAAAGTGACATCATCGGGGCTGAATTCCCATTGCCAGCTCGTCGGGCAATAGAGTGTAAGGTCGGTAAACTGAACGCTGCTGCTACCGCATGGTGAAAGCTCATCAGCCATGAAATCAACCTCGGGAAGCACATCCTCACTTACGGTAATATATCCCTCAACATAGGTTGAGTCCTGTCCCAGGCTATTCCAGACTTTCAGCGCCACGTAATAGGTTCCGGCGGTCGCATAGGAGATCCCTGTCGGATTCATATCTGATGAAGTGGCTGGTGCAGCGCCTTCAAATGTCCATTCGAAGTTCTGCGGGCCTCCTGTTGATTCGTTGAAGAAATCAACCTGGCAGTTGGGCGGAATAGTTGTTTCTGTACTGGAAAAAGCAGCCACGGGCTGTCCCTCCCACATATCCGAACTCCAGAGCCCACGTCCGTAGGTTCCTGCCCTGATCGCATCTTCCGACACATCGTATGCATCGTAATAGATCTCTATCTCCCTGACGGATGCATCAACCGGAAGCCCCTGGTTGAACCATACCCATTCGGTCATGCCTTCCTCCTTGTAAAAAACGCCCAGGTCGGAAGCTACATAGAGTCCTTCCCGGCTGTTTTTATAATAGGCTATGGATGTTTTATTTACTGCCGGAAGGTTCAATGTGATATTCTCCCACGTCAGTCCTTTGTCGTCGCTTTTATAGATGTTGTCGCCCAGGGCAATATAAACGATATTTTCATCGAAAGGATGTGCTTCAATATCTCCGGCTGTCCCTCCTGCAGGCAAGAAGGAAGTAAGCTCAATCCATTGAGGGTTGCTGCTCCCTGCCTGGTCGGTGCGATAAACAGCACCACCATATTTACCGGCATAAAGAATTTCGGTATTAGCAGGCGACTGTTCCACTACGGCCATGTTCTCCCCATTGCTGAAATCTGATATCTTTTTCCATGATATCTGGCCCTGTCCGGCCTTTACATTGTTGCAGCGCCAGATGTTCTTATATCCTATGAACATGATATTTGCATTGTATTCATCAAGGATGTATGGCGTGATCCATGCACCGGATTCATTAATGCCGTAAGCTCCATCCTCGCATACAACCATTTCGTAGTTGTTGTTATAATAGCGGGCAACGCTGCCATAATAGAGAGAAGCATAGCTG
>JAZBOU010000130.1:0-3764 GCA_036351275.1 Bacteroidales bacterium | reverse complement strand
AGAAGATCGACCAGGCTAGCGTGGTGATGCTGCTTGTGGAAGCATCAGATGGCAGTGCACTGATCATCGAGTCACTGGAGGCGATCCGGCAGCAGTTGAAAGGAAAAGGTAAACAATTGATCCTGGTCATCAATAAATCAGATATCGGTGATCCACAGGTGTTCGACGATGAGCAGCTGCAGGCAAACGAGCATGCCTGCCGGATCTCAGCCAAGCACCACCAGAACATCGACCAGCTGCGCGAAACACTGATCAGCGCGGTGAGCACAGGCAGCATCAGGCACCAGGATGTGGTAATCACCAACATCCGTCATTATAATGCCTTACATGCCGCCTCAGGCAGCCTGGAACGCGTGCTCGACGGCCTCTCGGATACTTTGCCGCAGGACCTCCTGGCCCAGGACATCCGCGAAACACTCCATTACCTTGGTGAGATCACCGGTGAAGTCACCACCGACGAGATTCTCGGCAACATCTTCAAGAATTTCTGTATCGGAAAGTAACCAATTTTACTGTATTTGTCATCCCCTTCATTTATTGCTCATTTTTCTATAAATTAGCCACTATTGTCAAGTCAGTATTTTAATAGTCAAGAAATGATAGGGCAAAGAATTAGAGAACTAAGGGAGGAAAACGATTACATGATCAGGCAACTGTCGGCTATGCCCGATATCGACAATGACCAGTTAAGTTATATGCAACTTCCTGGAATACATCATTATGCACGAACTGGTTAACTTACTGGGAAGAAACCACAACGACAATTTCATTGCCCTGCTGAATCGATTCATGCCGAAATGGAGGGCACACCGGGATGAGCTGGACAGCTTACCGGTTTCGCATACAGATTCAGTGTAGTGTTAAAAGAAACTATGACAAAAATATCAGACATTTTGCAACAACCCGAAGGCAGAAGACTGGAATTAAAAGCCCAGCTTCCTTCCAATGCAGAGCTGGTAAAATCCATCATCAGCTTTGCCAATGATGCCGGTGGTGAATTTTATCTTGGGATACAGGACAATCCGAGGGAAGTTACCGGATTGCAGGAAGATAGCCTGATTGATCTCGAAGAAAAGATCAGCAACATCATTCACGACCAATGTACTCCGGTAATTTTACCAGAAATCCTTTTCCTGAACCATGAAGGCAAACACATCATCCTTACCAGAATACACAAGGGCAGCGCACCTCCTTACCATTTGAAAAGCAAGGGAGAGAAAAACGGAACCTATATCCGGGTAGGTTCATCCAATCGACAGGCATCGGAAGAGATAATTGCCGAACTGGAAAGACAAAAGCAAAACATCTCCTACGACAGTGAATTGATCTTCAGCAAGCCCTTTGACAAGTTAAATATTAATGCATTTAAGGAACTCTTTTTTGAAAAAACTGGAGAGAAAGTATCAAAACAGGTATTGTCAAAGCTGGATTTGTATAGGGCTGAACAAGGCAAAGAATTGCCCACCATTGCCCTCCTTCTGCTTTCTGATGATAAAATAGAAATAACCAGTCCGGGCAAGTTAATGCCATCGGTCGATTTCAGCGATATGGAATCAGGTCAGTCCGACATCCGAAACAAAGTATTGGCTCCAGTATTCAAACGCCTCGGCATCATTGAGCAATGGGGAAACGGTTTAAAACTCATTAAAGAAGAACTGCAAGACTATCCCGAAATAGTACTATCATGGAAAGAACCGGGCATTGCTTTCAGGGTGACAGTTACCAATAAAAAATATAAGCAACAGTTCGAGGTACAGCAGGAGTTGCAGCAGGAGTTGCAGCAGGAGTTGCAGCAGGAGTCATTATATGGAAAAGTATTAAAACTGGTACAAGAACATACATCATCAACACAAGAACTTTCAATAGCATTAGGGCAAAAATCAATATCAGGTCAATTATACAATACTGCTAATAAACTTAGAGAGGATGGGCTGATTGAATGGACAATCCCTGATAAGCCAAAAAGTTCAAAACAACAATACAAAATAACTCAAAAAGGTGATATTTTTCTACAGTTACTAAATAAAACCTAGATTGAGCGATTTATGCAAAAAAAGATAAAAGATAGCTTGCTTAATACCCTGGTATTGTGTAATTTAAAGGTGTCAAATCTAAAAAACAACACTTCACCATTTGGGTGCACAAGACTATCTTTTATGAGTACTAAGATAACAAAAATAGGCATTACAAGCAATAAAATTTCGGGCCGTGGGGGGCTTCCTATATTCCTTCGTTACGTTGAACAGATCGGCTTGTATGGGCTGATAACGGGTACTGTTTCTTCGCAGATTTTGAGGAACAGGAAAGGTTTGCAGTTGCAACAGTTTGTAAAACAGATCATTGCATTTTTTTATAGATGGTACAAATATGGCCATAAGCAGTTTTGATCAAAGCAAAAAGGATGAAGGATATGCAAGCCTGCTTGAATGCAGGACCGATCAAATGGCCTCCTCTCACCAGATTAAACGCTTTTTTGGGAAGCTGTCCTGTATTACCAGTTTTACATTTAACAAGATACTTAATGAGCTGTTTATCTGGCGACTTCGCATCACCAGGCCTCAGATTATCGAACTGGGCATTGATACTATGGTAATGGATAATGACGGTGCTGTTAAACGTGAAGGCAGTGAGGTTACTTACAAGCGTAAGAAGGGATTTCAGCCACTTCATATTTGCTGGGGCCCGTTCCTTGTAGATGTAATATTCAGGAAAGGGAGTGCTCATTCCAATCATGGGACGGATTATACAGACAGGGTACGATCTGTGGTAAATCTCATACGTAAAAGATATTCTGGATATGTCCCCATCGTGCTTTGCGCTGATAGTGGGTTTGCGGATCAGAAAGCGTATGAGATATTCGAACAAGAGCTTCATATTCATTACATTACAACAGGAAAGTTATATAATGATGTTACAGAATATGTTAAGGACTTACCCATTGATACTTTCGGCAAAATATCAAAAAATAAAGCTGCCTGGCAATTTGCGGAGTTTGCCAGCAAGCTAAAATCCTGGTCTAAGTTTCGTCGTTGTTTTTTCACCAGGCTGCAACGGGATGACACCGGACAATATGTTATGGGATTTGGTAAACCTGACAGCATAATATATACCAATATCGGGAACTGTCCTGTGGCAGACGAGAGGCTTCGAAGAGCCGATGGGAATGAATGGTTTAAAGCTGAGTTCATTATCAGAAAATCACATCAAAGGGGGGCTGATGAGTTGATACACAGAAGTATAAAAGAGCTTGCCACCAAAGAACAACTGCCATTCAAATCTTTCGGCATGAACAGGGCCTATTATTTTATGTTGGTATTTACACATTTTCTTTTTGAGGCCTACAAGCAGGATGTCACAGCAGAGGTCATTCCAGTTACCGTTTACCCCAACACATTCAGAAGAAAGCTCATTGATTTTGCTGTCAGGATAACCTCCAGGGCAAGGAACATTATATTGAATGTCACAAAATCCATTTATGAAACTATAAATATTGAAGAATTATGGAGAAGATGCCAGTCGCCACCCAAGATACAGCTAGCATAAAACGAAATGATACACCTCAATTACTTGAAAAACAATTAGTTTATGGGATAGGTATGTCGTTTTTGATAAAAAATGGCACTAAAACACCGGTAATAATGATAAAATATCCCGAAAACCACAGAAAAAATTAATTTTAGACACCTGCCCTTAGAAATCAGCCAAATTTTTTAAAAAAGTGAAATGAAAAGGGACAGTGAATTTAGGAATCGATCAATTTAGGT
>JAZBOU010000129.1:0-2638 GCA_036351275.1 Bacteroidales bacterium | reverse complement strand
CTATCAATATAAAAATGGAAAGAAAAGACATCGACAACCTGGAGATTTTTCAGATAAGTATGCATATCGGTCAACTTTCCTATGAATTAGCTCATAAATGGGAGGTTTTGCAAAAAAACACTATTGGTTATCAGCTTATCAGGGCTGCTGATTCAATATCTGCAAATATCTCTGAAGGATACGGAAGGTTTCATTTTAAAGAACAAAGACAGTTTTGTTACATTGCCCGTGGATCGCTATATGAAACAAACACCTGGCTCACAAAAACAAAAGTAAGAATACCAGAGGATACTGATAAGATTGATGAGTTAATTATGCTAAGTCATTTACTTCTAAAAAGGTTAAACGCTTACATAAATTACATTGAGAAGAGAATAAAATAATCCCCATCCACCGATTTAACTGATTAACCAATTACCGATTCAACTAATTACCGATTTAACCAATTACCGATTCAACCAATTACCGATTCAACCAATTACCGATTCAACTAATTACCGATTCAACTAATTTATACCTGTTCTAAGCAGGGCTTTATGCTATAATTAATATTTTTGTTTTCTCTTGTTTAAAACACTAAAACAGCACATAAAATGAACATCGAGGAAATGAAGAACGCCCACAGGACCCTGGCAACATGGTCATATGAGTGGAAGCCTCTATTCAGAGGGTATACCGACAAGACATTATACATAAATGTAGGCTCAAACGAGATCAGGGAAAAGGATGTGCCTGAACTGATGAAAGAAAAATTCATCGGCGGTAAAGGTTACGGCCTCCGCCTGCTCTGGGATGCTACCAAGCCGGATACGAAATGGAACGATCCTGAGAATGAGATCAATATTTCTTCAGGCCCCATAGGCGGGATCACACAGTACTCCGGGTCGGGAAAATCGATCTGTGTTTCTATTTCACCGCAGACTGACATCCCCATCGACAGTAATGTGGGAGGTTTCTTCGGCCCCTTCCTGAAGTTCTCAGGATTCGATGCCATTGAACTGCAGGGGAAGGCAGAAAAAGACATCATGATATACATCGACGGCGTAAACCACAGTGTTGAGATCTTCGAAGCTCCGCTTGAGCCGATGGACAGCCATGAGCTGGCAGAAGTACTCACCGACATGTATGCTGTTGATGACAAGGACAAGAGGAACATTGCGGTAGTATCTACGGGTGCGGCCGCAGGCCATTCACTGATCGGGATGCTGAACTTCAGCTTCTACGATCCCAAGCGCAAAAAGGTAAGGCTGAAACAAGCCGGCCGTGGCGGTATCGGTACGGTTTTCCGCGATAAGAAGATCAAGGCCATCGTGTGCCGCATCCCGGGTGTAAAAGGGAACCTGAATGATGTGAAAGACCTCCAGGCCATTATGGAAAGAGGTAAGCGTTTCAACAAGGAGATGCGCGAACTTGATGATGACCAGGCGGAAATGAGGACTAAGGGGACGGCCCACCTGGTGAACATCATGAACGATTATGACCTTCTTCCAACACATAATTATAAATTCGGCAGCCATCCCGAAGCTGATGCTATTCACTCGGAAGTATGGAAATCCAGGTTTACACAGGGAATACCTGACGGATGCTGGATAGGCTGTAACATGGCTTGCGCAAAAGGTGTTGACGAGTACCTCGTAAGGACTGGTCCCTATGCCGGACAGAAAGTGATCGTTGACGGGCCGGAATACGAAAATGCCGGTGGACTGGGATCGAACTGCGGTATCTTCAATCCTGATTATATCATCGAAGCAAACTTTTACTGTGACACATATGGTATCTGTACCATCACCTGGGGCACATTGCTGGCCTTTGTCATGGAATGCTATGAGAATGGCATCCTGAACGAGGAACGCACCGGCGGCCTCAAACTGAATTTCGGTAATGCCGACTCAGCCATGGAACTGATGCACCAGCTTGCCCGTGGAGAAGGATTCGGCCTGGTGGCCGGACTCGGCGTTCGCAAGATGAAAGAGATGTTCGCCGAAAAGGGATGGGGCGACGCCGCGTTCCTGCAGGATATTGGAATGGAGAACAAAGGACTGGAATATTCTGAGTATGTTTCCAAGGAATCACTGGCCCAGCAGGGAGGTTTCGCTATGACCAACAAGGGACCCCAGCATGACGAAGCATGGCTGATCTTCATGGACATGGTAAACAACCAGATTCCCACGTTTGAAGATAAAGCAGAAGCACTCCACTATTTCCCGATGTTCCGTACATGGTTCGGGCTGGTTGGCCTGTGTAAGCTGCCCTGGAATGATGTAGAACCATCTGACAATGCCGAGACAGACGAACCTGCGAAGGTGCCGGAGCATGTTGACAACTATGTTACCATATACAGTGCCGTGACTGACAAGCCCTTCAGCAAAGAAGAGATGATCAGGCAATCGGAGCGTGTATATAATTTCCAGCGCATCTTTAACCTGCGAAGGGGCTATGGTACCAGGAAATTCGATGCTCAGCCATATCGAGCTGCAGGCCCCGTAACCGATGAGGAATATGAATCACGGGCAGAGCGTTACGACAAACAGTTGAAGGAACTCATCGGCGTAGACCCCGAAGGCAAGACCACAGCGGAGAAAAAAGCCATCCTTCGCGAATATCGCGAAGATCAGTACGAAAAACTGATCGATGCCGT
>JAZBOU010000128.1:0-2596 GCA_036351275.1 Bacteroidales bacterium | reverse complement strand
TGCCCGGATATTTCCTGGTGACCTGCCGGGTGCAGTCGAGCCCATCGAGCCCGGGCATGTTGATGTCCATCAGGATGACGTCGGGGCACAACCCCGATTCGAGCCTCTCCAGCACCTGGTAACCGTTCTGTGCTGTGGCAACAATGCTGACATCCTCCATGCCAACGAGTATCGACTGCAGTCCGTCGATGATCAGCTGGTGGTCGTCGGCGATCAATATCCTGATCATGGTTCTTCTTTTTGCCGCCACAAGTTAGTGAATTTTAGGGCTGGTACCAACGATGGAATAGAGAACAGAGGAACAAGGATAAGAATCTGGATCAGTTCAAAGTAGGGAGATTGCTGAACCGCGTAGCGGTTCCTCAGTTGTAGTAAGGCCGGCGTTAAAGAGATCTCAACCGCGTAGCGGTTGTTGAATCGTTTCCGAAACATCGGCCGGCCCCGTAGGGGCCTGATCTCCGTAACGGGGATGGCGATGCAGGCAGGCAGCGCCCCGTAGGGGTGCCATTGAAACCTGTCAAATCCTGATCATTTTTAATATCAGGTTTCCATAAAACAGTATTGCCAGATAAATGATTATAGAGGGAATTAATCCCTTCATAATAGAAACAGGTTCAGGAAAGGTTATAAGGATTAATGCCATGATCATATATACGATCAAACCTGCCCCGAACTTCAATACTCTTTTTATGGGATTCATTGACGGTGTAATAAATATAATAGCGAAGGGGATAAAGACACTGAGCAGATATGCCCCAAGTCTGCTATTTCTGTTTGCTGCTGTATCCAAAGTCAGGAATCCGAAAACAGCCATGATAGCAATATTTAGTGATATCAAGAAAACAATTTCCGCAATTATTTTAACAATCCTGTTTTCTGCCGAGCGATTATTTGCAGGTGTGAGATCAGTTAACTCAACCTGAAGTGCATCACAAATCGCATTCAGGGAATTTCCTCTTGGCGTAGTTTCATTGTTTTCAATACGCTGAATTGTCCTCAGGTTCATATTGGTCATCTCAGCTAATTCTTCTTGAGTAATCCCTTTTTCCTGCCTCAGTTCTTTTATATTTATCCCTAAGTCTTTCATTGTTATGAACAATTTTTGATGTAAATATATCAAAGATACTTATCGCCACTTACGGCGTCAATACGTCATTTGTACGGCATTATGATAGGATATATCTTATTTGTTTTCATTTTTCGTATCTTAGCTGTGCAGGGAATTGCGATACAGCCCTTTCAGGGGAAAACGAATGTCGAACAAGGAAAACGGAATGAGAATAAGAATTGTTATCATTATGTGGTTTCTCATGACGGGAGTTCCGGGTATGTTTGCCCAATCCTGTCTTCCTGAAGGGATCACTTTTAGAACGCAATTGCAGATAGACAGTTTTCCGATAAATTACCCTAACTGTACAGAGATCGAAGGAGATGTTACAATAATCCCGAAAAGTGAAATAGTTAGCCTCGACAGCTTATATGTAATTACTTCTATTGGGGGGCAATTGATGATAGGTCAGTGTAATTCTCTTCTCACACTCAGTGGTTTAAACAACCTTCAAAATATTGGTGGATCATTAACTATAGTTTCTAATTACAATCTAACGAATTTAACAGCCCTTAACAGCCTGAGATCCATTGGTTTTACACTTACAATTTTTGGTAATTACAGGATTAAAACCTTGTCAGGGCTTGATAGTCTTGATGCTGAGTCAATCAGTAATCTTGATATCAGTTATAATGATTCACTGTCATGGTGTGCCATAGAAAGTGTTTGTCAATACATTGCCAATCCAAATGGGCCTATTTTTATAACGGGGAACTCCATTGGATGCGATAGCGTTGAGGAAGTTGAGAAATTCTGCCAACATGTTAGTATCCCTAAACACCAATCAGCTTCTCAGCTATCAGCCTACCCCAATCCCTTCAGTACCTCTACAACCATCGAGTACGAATTATATACAATATCCAGTATACAATATACAGTGTACAATATGACGGGAGAAGCTGTGTTTGGTACAGAAGAAAAGCATTTGTTACCTGGACATCACAGCATCACCTGGTCGCCTGGTCATTTGCCGGCCGGATTGTATTACGGGGTGATGAGGAGCAAGGAAGGGGTGAGTGTGGTGAAGATGGTGAAGCAGTAAATATTGTCCATTGTGATTTGCCCATTTTACATGTTACGTGTTTCATTGTGATGGGAAGCCGGCGGTCCTTGATGGAAGATGGAAAAAGGGAAATGAGACATGAGTAATGAGATTTGAGTAATGAGATCCATGTACTGCAGGACGCGAACCGCGTAGCGGTTCCTGATTTGTAGCCGGAAATTGGGCGCGTATGCCTTTCAACCGCGTAGCGGTTGTTGAATGAAAAGGGACATGAGATATGAGTAATGAGATATGAGACATGAGATCTATGTACTGCAGTCAGGATCAACAAGGACTGATCTCAACCTGCTATTCTTCATTTTTCATGGCATTCATTACCGCCCTGAACTTGTCGTTTGGTACGGGGAGGGAAAGCACATAGTGCATGATCTTCCAGCCATCTTTACGCTTCACCAGTACGCCCGATCCCCTGAGGATACCGGCAG
>JAZBOU010000127.1:0-7553 GCA_036351275.1 Bacteroidales bacterium | reverse complement strand
TTGAGTTCAATGCTGAGTTCAACATTAAGCGGCAGATAAACGGTATAGTCGATCTGTGCATTGGAGCCTGATTTCAGCATAGAAGAGGTGAAATCAGATACATCCGCCCAGAATGCACTTTTTTGATTTCCAAAAACAGTTTGTGCGATCACATAATACGAAGTCTCCGAGAATTCTATCTCGATGCTTTCAAAAGTCTTATCAACTTTGGATTGCTTGTTTGCGTCCACTTTTATGCTGATCTCAAATCGTATCGAATCCTCCTCCCATGGTAAAATGTGAATATTTCCATACTTGTTGATGATCTGAACCGAGGTTTCCTCCGTTGCCGGGTAAACCCTGGTAAGGTTACGGCTTTTTTCGTACTGCTGGGCCAGTAAGCCTGTGCGCGGCACAAAGCCGGCTAACAGGAGAGCCAGAAGGATTTTACAATAAAACTTTTTTGTCTTCATGGGTTTGATTGTTATCGTCGTCTGCGTTTTTTAGCTGATTTAGTATTTCTTCCAGGATCTGTAATTTGATCCTGTAGTTTTGTATCATGGCTTCGATCACTTCTTCATTCGCTGCATTGTCTTTCAGGTCGGATTTTAGTTCTTCGAATACCTGGTCGAGTTCATCGAACTCCATATTTATTTCATCCCTGATGTGGGAGTTATCGCCGGCAATGCGGTAGACTTCATTTTCCATCAAACTGATCTGGCTTGAGTAATAAGCCTTTGCTTCAGCCAGAACCGGTATTTTTTCATAGATCTCTTTTTCGCTGAATCCGGCAACATCATGGCTGTCAGTTCCTGTGTTGAAATTATAATCGATGAAAATATAGGCTGACACAAAAATAACCGCCGCGGCAGCCACGCGTACAAGCCTGGCTGTCCAGTTGATATGTCTTTCCGGTTTGATATTGGCCGCGATCCTGTCCCAGTTTCCTTTCGGAGGAACCTGGTCATCGAATGCATCCCTGTTATCGATGATGAACTGCTCAAGTTTATCGGGTTTCATGGCTCATATTATTTATGATCTCTTTTACTTTTCTTTTTGCACGCATATATTGCGATTTCGAATTTGATTCACTGATGTCGAGTATCTGTGAAATTTCCACATGGTCATATCCTTCAAGCAGATAGAGCGAGAAGATCATCCTGGCTCCGGAAGGCAATTCCTTCATGGCATCTTTCACCTTATCAACCGTCAGTCCTTTTCCATACACTTCATCAGTTTCTTCTTCATTGTTTTCAAACCGTCCCATGTCGTCGTAATAACTCAGGTCGGTTTTTTTTCTCTTTATTTCATTTATGCATTTGTTCACCACGATGCGTTTCAGCCATTGTCCGAAGCTCGATTCATATCTGAAAGTATCCAGGCGATGAAATGCATCGGTAAAGGAATCCTGCAACAGGTCTTCCGCTTCCTCCCGATTGTTCGTCATGCGATAACAAACATTGAACATGGCTTTCGAATAGAGCCGGTACAGCCTGTATTGTGCCCGTTGGTCTCCGAATTTGCTCCCCTCAATGATGTCGCGGTGTATCTCCTGTGTACCCGTTGCCTGCAATTGTTCCTTGTTTTTTCTATCGTTAAATGACAACATCAATTCTTAAGGGTTGCAATATGGTGGGAAATATTTTGAATAAAGATAATCCTTATTTTGTTGCATGCATTTCGCTGCCAGGGTAAGCAGTAGTTAAAAGCTATGGGATTTCCGAATTCCTAATTCTGATATTATTCAACATCCAGGATCCAGTATCCAACACTTTTTCATATATTTGTTCCAGTATCAAAAGATCAGCGCGGAAGTGGTCAGCTTTCTAAATATCCTATCTTATTTTCGCTATCTGAACATCAAGAAGCGCGACGGCTATCTTAATGCATAATTACTATCAGCCATTTTTTAACTGTTAAACCGTAGTAAACTATTGCATTATGAAATTACCTTATGCCGAATCCTTTAGGATCAAGATGGTTGAACCCATCAGGAAAAGCACCCGCAACGAACGTGAGGCCTGGATCCGGGATGCAAGATACAACCTCTTTAACCTTAAAAGCGAACAGGTTTTCATTGATCTTTTAACTGATTCAGGTACCGGCGCGATGAGCGACCGGCAGTGGTCAGCCATGATGCTGGGCGATGAAAGCTATGCCGGAGCAAGTTCTTATTTTAAGCTAAAGGCGGCAATAAAAGATATACTGGGATTCGATTATTACCTGCCGACACATCAGGGCCGCGCTGCAGAGAATGTGCTTTTTTCAGTGCTTGTAGAGCAGGGAAACATCATCCCCGGAAACGCACATTTTGATACTACGAAGGGCCATATCGAATTCAGGAAAGCATCGGCTCTCGACTGTACCATTGATGAAGCTTATGATACCACACTTGACCATCCTTTTAAAGGAAACGTTGATCTGGATAAGCTAAAGAAAGCGTTGAAAGAGATACCCCGGGAAAAGATCCCCTTCATCATTCTTACCATAACCTGCAACACGGCGGGCGGACAGCCGGTATCCATGGAAAACATCAGGTCTGTGAGCAAGCTGGCTAAAAAATATAATCTGCCGCTCATAATTGATTCAGCCCGTTTTGCCGAAAACGCTTATTTCATTAAAAAGCGCGAAAAAGGTTACACCGATAAATCCATCAGGGAGATCGTCAGGGAGATGTTCTCATATGCCGATGCCATGACGATGAGCAGTAAAAAGGATGCGATCGTGAACATGGGCGGCTTTATTGGTTTCAGGGATGAGGATCTCTTTAAGAAAGCTTCCGTATTCAACATCCTCTTTGAAGGATATGTGACCTATGGTGGCATGTCAGGGCGCGATATGAATGCGCTGGCCCAGGGCCTGTATGAGGGTACGGAGTTTGCATACCTTGAAAGCCGGGTAGGCCAGGTAGAATATCTTGGGCAGCTCTTACTCGACTATGGTGTACCGGTGCAATATCCTTTCGGTGGACATGCGGTATTTGTCGATGCCAAACGGTTTCTGCAACATGTTCCAAAGGAAGAATACATTGCCCAGACACTGGCCGTAGAACTCTACATCGAATCCGGTGTACGTGGCGTTGAGATAGGGACGCTGCTGGCCGACCGGGATCCCATCACAAGGGAAAACCGTTTCCCTAAAATGGAATCCTTACGACTGGCCATTCCCCGCCGCACGTATACAAATAACCACATGGCTTATATTGCAGCCGCATTGAAAAATGTGTATGATCGCAGGGATGAGATCACCCGTGGTTTGCTAATTACCAGCGAAGCACCTATAATGAGACATTTTACCGTGGAGCTGGCGAAAGCAGATTAGGTCAAGCGCGAATTCCGGAATCTCAAAGCACTAATCAATTTCTAATACTCCAAACTCAAAGCATAAAACAGTTTTGAATTTTGAATTTGAATAATTCAATATTGTTACGAATTTTGAGATTTCGGATTTTGGTATTTGTATCTTTAGTTCATGCCCGCAGCATTTAAAAAGGACATACAATATTATCGTTTTTGCCTGTACGGTTTTTTCAAGAACCTTCGGTTTTTCGAGGCTTTCCTGGTGTTGTTCTTTCTTGAAAAAGGGCTGAGCTTTCTCGCAATAGGTACCTTATACGCGATACGGGAGATCACGGTGAATATCTTTGAGGTTCCCTCCGGCGTTATCGCAGATACCCTGGGCCGTCGCCGCACAATGATACTCGCTTTCATTTTTTATATTCTGTCATTTTTCGCCTTTTTTCTCTCGGAGAAATATTTTGGTTTCCTCGCAGCGATGATATTGTTTTCTCTCGGAGAAGCTTTCCGCTCCGGTAACAATAAAGCCATGATCTATCATTACCTGTCGGTGCAAGGCTGGGATAACCAGAGAGTGCATTATTACGGGCACACACGCTCTTGGTCGCAAATGGGCTCGGCCCTCTCGGCCCTCAGCGGTGCGGCCATCGTATTCATATCCGGAAGCTACCGGCTGATCTTTCTTTTTTCAGTGATCCCCTATATCCTCGATCTTATCCTTGTAGCCACCTATCCTGCTTTTCTTGATGGTGATCTTAAGAAATTCAGCTGGTCGGAGGTTAATATTAAATTCAAGAAGGTTTTCCGGTCACTCGTACAAAATATAAGGTTACTTAAAGTGCTGCGTATACTTGGAAGCCTGTCTGTTTACAGTGGCTATTACAAAGCTGCAAAGGATTACCTTCAACCGGTTGTGGCAGCATGGGCCCTCAGCATCCCTTTGCTCACCGGGTTCGGGAATGAACAGCGTTCGGCCATTATGGTTGGCCTGGTGTTCTTCGTGGTCTATATTTTTTCGTCGATGGCTTCGAGGAGCTCAGGAAGTTTTTCCGATCGTTTTTCCAACCTGGCGGTTCCCATGAACCTCAGCCTGGCCTTTGGTTTGCTTTGCGGCATTCTGAGCGGTTTATTTTACAGCGTGGACCTGTGGTCGGTTTCAGTACTGCTTTTCATTGCAATTTATATGATCGAAAACATACGGAAACCGGTAGGCGTGGCCTACCTGGGCAACCAAACTGATAACAGCGTAATGGCATCGGTACTTTCAGTCGACTCGCAGCTAAAATCCCTGGTAGCTGCCGTACTTGCACCCTTATTTGGTATCTTTGCCGACCTGTACGGAGTAGGATGGAGCCTTTTCATTGTTAGCGCAGGCTTGCTGTTTGTCCTGCCGCTAATAAGGCTTAAACCGGAAAAAGCAAGTAATGAACAAGGAAAGAAAACATAAACGGTATGAAAGGCTGTACACACAGCTGGCAGGATTGCTTGAAGGGAAAACATACCCGATAGCGAGAATGTCGACGGTCGTGGCAGTGCTGCATCATAAAATTGATTATTTCTTCTGGACAGGTTTTTACCTGCTGCAGGATGGCGAACTTATCGTTGGCCCTTACCAGGGGCCTGTGGCTTGTATTCTGCTGGAAAAGAATAAAGGCGTTTGCTGGGCTGGAATAAACCAGGGTAAGACCCTGGTCGTGCCGGATGTTCATAAATTCCCGGGACATATTGCGTGTGATTCACGTTCAAATTCTGAGATAGTGGTGCCCCTGAAAGACTCAAAAGGTAAAATATACGGTGTCCTGGATGTCGATAGCAGGGAACATGCCGCTTTTGATGAAGCAGATGCCGAATGGCTGGAAAAAATTCTTGATCTCCTGTAGTTGTTATGCACGAGTATTTGTACATGGTTTTGATGATCCTGCCGGTTGCACTGGTAGCATTCAATGCTGCTTACTGGGGTGGGATATATAAATGCCTTTGCTTTTCCGAAGTGATCTTTGTTGGACTGGCCTTTATGCTGTTCCAGTCAGGCTTGTTCTATCTTGGCAGCTGGTCGGGGAGTTCATTTGCAAATTCACTCGGCTGGCTGGCGATCCCATTTTCCGAATCGATCCTTTTACTGACAGGGGTAAAGCTTATCTATTCTTCGATACGGCTACGTCCCGAGCAGAAGTCATATGATCTGGCAAAGTATGGTGAACTGATCGCTGTTGCATTTGCATCATCGCTTAATGCATTCATGATTGGCCTGGGCATCGGCCTGCTGCGGGAAATTACACAGGATGTGATCGCGATCATGTCCGTGGCTGCAGGTTTTGCCACCATTGCCGGGGCTTATCTCGGGAAGAAAATTGGCCGTATCAGGCTGGTTCGCGTCACAGGCATTGTTGCAGGTATAGTAGTTATCCTGCTGGGTGTTGCAACCGCACTTGATTATTTTAAATTTATTTAAACGAATGAAATGAGATCATCTGAGATATTATTACCGATACTACTGATCTTGCTCTGGCCGGTCAGCCTTTTCGCACAGATACCTCCGGGTTATTATGAGGGTACGGAGGGATTATATGGAGATCAGCTGAAAGCAAAACTTCATACCATCATAGATGACCACGATGAACCGAGTTATAACGACTTGCGCGATTATATCCTTCCGGAATCAGACGAGGACCCACAAAACCCCAACAATGTAATACTTTTATACACAGGACGTTCGCAGGCCAAAAGTACCTTTGGCGGGGGTGTGAACGAATGGAACAGGGAACACGTATGGGCCAAGTCGCATGGTGATTTCGGGAATACGCCCCCCTGTGGCACGGATGCTCATATGATCAGGCCAACGGATGTATCCGTAAATGCTGCCCGCGGCAACAAGGATTTCGATGAGGGTGGGCAGCAACATAGCGAAGCCACGGAATGCTATTATACAACATATACCTGGGAACCGCGCGATGCCGTAAAGGGCGATGTGGCCCGTATGATCCTGTATATGGATGTACGCTACGAAGGAACTTCTGGAGAGCTCGATCTCACAGTCGTGGATGCCGTGAATACTTCACCGGCGCCTGAACATGGCCGCCTGAGCACCCTGCTGGAGTGGCACGAACAGGATCCGCCCGATGCATTTGAAATAAATCGAAATGAGGTAGTATATTCCTATCAGGGAAACCGAAATCCCTTTATCGATCATCCGGAATTTGTTGCCAATATCTGGGCACCTGCCGCAAGTGTAGAGGACATGGCCAGACTTGATGCCGGCTTTTACCCAAATCCTGTTTCCGACTGCCTTCATGTCAGCCTGCAGGCTGAATCGGATCATTGTACTCTAAGCATCATTAATATGGTGGGTGTCGAACTGATTTCAAATATAGTGGAAGGCAAAGGAAGCCTGAAGATAAATTGCGATGATCTGCCTTCCGGCCTGTATGTATTGCGAATTTCTGATGAACAAAACAGAAAATACTACGTTTCTACCTTCATAAAACACTGATTGTCATGGCAAAGATCAGGATCACTAAAATGTACGATTTCGAGATGGCCCATGTGCTGAAGGATTATGACGGCCCATGCCGCAACATACATGGTCACAGCTATAAGCTTTTTGTTACGGTAACAGGAACCCCGATCACTGATCCTAATTCTCCCAAGAAAGGCATGGTCATGGATTTCAAAGACCTGAAGGCTATTGTTAAAACCAATATTGTTGATCGTTTCGACCATGCGCTGGTCATCAGCAGCGAAACCGACCCAACAATGATCGAATCGATGAAGAAACACATGGAAAACGTGATCCAGGTTCACTACCAGCCCACCTGTGAAAACCTGGTTGCCGATTTTGCAGGGATCATCAAATCCCTTCTTCCAGATCATGTGCAATTGCACAACCTGCGGCTCTGGGAAACGGCTACGTCCTACTCGGAGTGGTTTGCGGAGGATAACTAGCGGTACGAGGGACGCGGCCTGTTTCATTTAACATTGAGCATTTAAGCGCCTCCTGGTGGAGGCTCATTGAGCATTTCACATTGCATTTGTCATTTGTCGACCCCGAAGGGGTCAAATATTCGTAGCCCCGGGTAAAACCCGGGGTGGAGAATATAAATAATAGATTTTCTCTCCACCAGGATATGTTCATTAGAAATATGATATTAAAAAGGGGAGCGCCAGGGAGGGGTATCTGCCCTGTCTTCAAACCTGGAAATTTACTAATCTGTCTTGATGAACATTTTCAGCAAGGGTACGCTGTTCGCTGCCTGCAGGCGGACAAAATAAATGCCTTCC
>JAZBOU010000126.1:0-4490 GCA_036351275.1 Bacteroidales bacterium | reverse complement strand
GCCATGGAAACCATGTTCCCGTCAACATTTTTGAGATTGAAGTCGGTGGCCTTATCGCCGATCTTGTAACCGCCGGCGATTGCAAACCCGATCGAAAGTATTACAGCAAGTATAGATAAGCTAATTCTTTTCATGTTTTATCGTTTTAAATAGTTATTAATTTCATTTGATAGTTCTTCATAAGTCACCGCATGCGCAATAAAGCTGCTCTGCCCACCCTGCCTGAATAACGTCACCGGGATGGCCCCGTCCCAGTCAGGATCGACCATCGGTATCCAGCGGTTCGCATCGGGATCATCGAGCAATACTACCTCAGATCCAAGTCCATGTTTTTTCATGAAGGGGATCAGTGCCGTTTCAAGGTCTTCAATAAAGTCGAGGCTGATCAGGATCACTTTTACGTTCTGCGAGGCATATTCTGTATTGACCTTTTCAAAGTAGGGCAGTTCCTTTACACAGGGCACACACCAGGTAGCCCAGAAATTAAAGATCCGCAGGGTATCATCACTGATATCCAGCATGGGTTTAAGCCCGTCGAAGTCGTAGACCGGGACGGAAATGCCATCGGCGCTAGCCATTTGCATCGGAACCGCTTCCGGTACATTCTGTTCCTTACCGTTATGGCATGCAGAAACAAGTAGTGCCAAAGCAAATATTAAAAGTATCTTTCTCATGCTAGAAATATACCATTGGAACGCGGAAATATGAATGATTGTTCAAATGAAAAAATGAGTGAAGCAATAATTGAGACCCATCCTTCCTCGCATTGCACGTCAGGATGAACAATTTCCATGAATAAACCAATCTTGCCAAACACCTAAGGCCAAAAGCCAAATGCCCGGCTACTTTGTAGCCTTCTTCTTCGCTGCCGGCTTTTTCTTCGGTGTTTCCCTCATTTTGGTCAGCTTTTCGTGCATGGCTTTTGCTGCGATCCTCCCTGCACCCATGGCCTGTATCACGGTTGCGGCTCCGGTCACGATATCGCCACCGGCATAGACGAAGGGTTTGGTTGTTTCATTCGTCGATTCATCATCAACCTGGATATAACCCCATTTATTGAGTTTCATATCGGGGGTGGAGTCGAAGATAATGGGATTAGGTCCGTTGCCGATCGCTACGATGGCCATATCGCATTCAAGGGTGAAATTCGATCCTTCCACCGGGATCGGGCGACGCCTGCCTGAGGCATCGGGTTCGCCAAGTTCCATGCGGATGCATTCCACTGCCTTAACCTTATTGTTGTCGGTGCCGATATACCGCACCGGGTTGTTCAGCAGTTTAAATCTGATCCCTTCTTCCTCTGCATGATGCACTTCTTCTACCCTGGCGGGAAGTTCATGGCGGGAACGGCGGTACACTATGGTAACCTCCTCACATCCGGAACGGGCTGCAGTACGGGCGCAGTCCATGGCCACGTTACCTCCACCCACAACAACAACCTTGTGCCCCTTGGGCATGGGAGTGTCATATTCAGGGAAGCGGTAAGCCTTCATGAGGTTCATCCGGGTGAGGTATTCATTTGCGGAAAAGACATTACCCAGGCTTTCTCCTTCAAGACCCATGAACATAGGCAGGCCGGCACCAACACCTACATAAACCGCATCGAAGTGCTCGAGCAGTTCATCCACGGTGAGGATATTCCCGATCACATGGTTGAGTTCAAAGCGGACTCCCATTTCTTTGAGGTATTCGATCTCGAATTGAACGATGGATTTTGGCAGACGAAATTCCGGGATGCCATAGGTAAGCACCCCTCCGGTTTCGTGCAGTGCCTCGAAGACGGTCACGGAATACCCCAGCTGTCTCATATCGGCAGCAACCGTTAGGCCTCCGGGGCCTGATCCGATCACCGCTACCTTCTGCCCGGTATTCTCAGTGATGGTTGGTACTTTAACCAGGTCCATCTTGCGTTCATAGTCGGCTACAAATCTTTCAAGCCTGCCGAT
Source organism: Bacteroidales bacterium (assembly GCA_036351275.1). GTDB lineage: Bacteria > Bacteroidota > Bacteroidia > Bacteroidales > B18-G4 > B18-G4. The sequence continues at coordinate 2,544 of JAZBOU010000126.1, read as the reverse complement.
TGCTACCGGCTGGTCTTTATGGCCCAGAATGCACTTTGCCTCGCACTGGCTTTCCTGCGGACACACCCTGCCACAGATAGCGGGGAACACATTCTTTTGTTTAATTTTCTTTGCAGCTTCATCGAATTTCTCCTCGGCCACAAGTGCGATGAAGGATGGTATATCCACATTCACAGGACATCCTTCCACACACATGGGTTTCTTGCATTGCAGGCAGCGCCCGGCCTCTAGCAGGGCCAGCTCGCTGGTATAACCGTATGGCACCTCCTGCCAGTTATGAACTCTAAGAGTCTGGTCCTGTTCCGGCATATCCTGGCGGGGGATCTTCAATTTAATATGGCGCTCATCCCTTTTGCTCAGTCCGTGCCATTCACATCCATGCTTTGAACAAAGGAAAAAAGGAATGAGCCTGGAGGCCGCTGATACGATCACCTCGGCAGCAGGGGATCCACACTCACCACATGGAAAATCTTTACGGATCAGGCTTTTGCCACAATGCGGGCAAATAATATCGTCGACTTTATCACCTTCATTAATTGGTACGGAAGCTTCTACTTCAAATACATCGAGATAAGGACTGAGGATAAGATCGATCTCTTCCTTCTTGTAGATCGCCTTGAATTCGATCTGTTTCACCTCTTTCCTTTCGGTGTTAAAACTCTCATGGCAGTGAGGGCAGTAGGAATTCAGATAGGTTTTAAACTTTAAATATTTAACATCCTGGTCTAACATAGCAAGCGGTTTCGGGTTTTACTTGATTGAAAAGAGAAGTGAATCTTTTTCTTCTTTAAGATAGAGTGAATTCCTGTTCAGCAGTTCCTCGAAGTCGACCTTGAATCCGTCGAAATCGGGTCCGTCAACACAGCAGAAGGCCGTTGTGTCTGCTACCTTTACGCGGCATCCGCCACACATCCCCGTACCATCGATCATGATGGGGTTCAAACTAACCATGGTAGGCATGTCGTATTTTTTCGTGAGTTTTACCACATTCTGCATCATGATGATCGGCCCGATGGCATATACCTGCTTGATATCCTGCCGCTCGTTGAGGTATTTTTTAAGCGGATCAGTGACAAAGCCGCGCAGGCCGTAGCTGCCATCGTCGGTGGTTACCACGAGTTCATCGCTGATCTGAGCCATTTCGTTTTCCAGGATCAGCATTTCCTTGTCCCGGGCACCGATGATGCTGATCACAAAGTTGCCTGCTTCCTTATAGGCTTTGGCTACATGATGGAGGATAGCAACACCTGTTCCGCCTCCAACCATGATCACTGTTCCGATCTTGTCAGTATGGGCAGGTTTACCCAGTGGGCCTACTACATCCTTGATCAGGTCACCCTCATTGAGTGAGCGCATGAGGGCGGTCGTCTTTCCAACCACCTGGAAGATGATGGTGATAATGCCCGCAAACTCATCTTTATCCGCAACCGTGAGCGGAATACGTTCGCCTGTTTCGTTCACACGCAGGATGATAAACTGGCCCGCCTTTATCTTTTTGGCAATTTTCGGGGCACTGATATCAAAACGGATGATCGTCCCCTTGGCCATTTCCTGTTTTCTGACTATCTGGAACATAAATACAAGATTTTGTTAATTCTTTTTGATTACCATTCCATGCTGTCCTGCAGCCGGATATCGAAATAGTCGTCGCCGCTCAGGCCGTGCCAGCGGCAACCTTTTTTGGTACAGATGTAGAACTCTATCAGTTTGGTCCGGGCTCCCACCTCTATGCGTACCACATTGGAACCGCACTTTTCACATTGCTTGTCTTCCGGGATAAGGCTGGTGTCGCAATGCCAGCACCTGACATCTTTCAGGGGTTTGTCTTCCTCCAGGAAGATGGTCGACTTGGACATAAAGACGTTCAGGTAAGGACTTAGCAAGAGAAATCCCTCCTCACCATTGTGGATCTTTAGCTTAAGCATGCTGTTTTCGATAAGGCTTTTGTTGCAATGCGGACAATATGAATTCAGGAAAGTGCCGGATTCCAGGATCTCCTGTTTCTCATCCTCCGGTTTTTCCACCCGGGCTATCTTACGATCCGGATTAAAGTCGTCTTTACCCGCAAGGCCATACTCCTGGTACATTTTTCTCAACGCTACTGCAAGGTCTTCAAATTCCACAAAGTGGTTCTTGCAACCATTCCTGGAACAGATCGTTACCTTTCCTCCCATGTCCAGGTAAAACGGAACCATATTGGCACCGCACGACAGGCATTCTGCATCGGAAGTGATAAGGGCCTTGCAATGAGGACAGCTGAATTCAGCTATCTCATCTTTTGGCATTTCTATGTCGGTAAGATAATTATAGCTTCCGTATATAGAGCTCAGGCGGATGTTGCCTTTGTTTCCCGCTATTTCAATGTTCAGCAGGATGCTGGGTTCATTGTCAACAAGATGCTCATCGTCCATCAGGGATTTCCCGCAAAGGGGACACTTCAGCTTTAGCGAGATGAGTTCGTACATTCTATTTCTTTTTAATCAGTGAATACTCCATGAATTATAGCACAATTATATAAAAATTACACCTAGCTTCCTACGAAAT
>JAZBOU010000125.1:0-61374 GCA_036351275.1 Bacteroidales bacterium | reverse complement strand
CGCTTTCATTCTCCCCAATACCAACTGGTGTATTATCAATATACATGACCATGCTGTCGACGGCAGTATATTCGGGCAGGTAGCCATTTGCGGTCATCCAGAGATTGACCTTCCCGTTAAGGATGTCCTGCTCCCCTCGCAGGTAAGATATCGACAGGCGATTGGCTCCAAGGAGTACACCATCACCATCGGTTTCCCAGAGTACATCATGATAATCTGTTGCGGTGGCTGTGCGGTGAAGGATCTTATTCACCGATATGGTCGTATCCGGGCCCACATCGGCTGTCGGTGGGGTCACCGGGCCGAAATCGAACGAGAATATTTGCGTACGCCATCCGCTTGCCGACCACTCATTGGTGTGCCAGAAAGTGGTGTCGTCAACGGGGTCCACGGATGTCATGGAATAGTCGCCCCAGCGGTTCAGACCGGTTTGCGATCCTGTGCCGGGAATGACTTCCATTTCTTCATAACTCATCTCGCCAAGGGGTGCATTGCTATGCCGTCCTGTGTATCGAATGGATGGAAAGATATCATCGGAACCCGAAACGGTATACCCCATTGCAATGGTACCTTCTCCGTTCATGGCGATGCTGGCCATCCATCGGTGGTATTCATCAGGGGAATAGGTTCCCTGCTGGTAGATCTGCCAGCCGTTCCCGTCGAGCGAATCGCGCAGCTCATACCAGCGTATCCCTGCCTTTCCGCTGCCGTCAGCATTCACGGTATGATTGCACACCATGGTATGATAGGTGTCGAAATTCCTGAACTGCAACCTGAACATCAGCCTGTCGTTCAGGGCTTCCAGTTTAACGTTTGTATTCGGCTGATCGATGCACTGCCATCTCGGGGCTTCGCAAAGAAATGACTGGAAAGGTTCGGTATCAAGTACTTTTATTTCCTGGAAAACAGAGGCAAGTGGATTATCCCAGTCGGGAATGAATTCCCAGATAACCAGGCGGTCCGTAGCATAGCCCCAGGCGTCATCCTTGAAATTGATAAAATAGTTCGGTGTGTTTTCCGGAGGTTCCGGGCCATCGAAATCTGCGGGCAGCATATTGTTCTGGTCACTAAACTCGGGCATGTCAAATAAGATCATCTGCGCTGTAGAATCACCGACAAGCATCTTATCCCTTTCAAAGGCTGCGGCCGCACCCCTGTAATATTCTCCAAACATGTTGAATGTAGCATAATACGCATCATGCCATACACCAAGGTGTGGATAGTCGTTGAAGGCAGGGAATTCGAATGCATACTGGTACCATGAGCCAAGGGGATCACCCGTTTCAGAGATGGCGATCAACTGCCAGTAAGTGTCATTGTAGGTACGGATGGCAAACTGGCTGGCCATCCAGCGGTCGGCCACCTCATCGTAAAGCACGATAGGGTCACCGTCGTTCGTACTGGTCCATGGACCGATAAAGCCCTGCCACAGGGTGCTGTTGTCGACGGGCCCGTATAGTTTATTTCCCTGTTTGTCGAAGATGGCAAAAGAGAGGTTGATCATCTGGAAATAGTGGTCGGGGCCGACATCACCATCCGTATCGGGGGGTGCCACGCCGTTCACGTTGCCGACGCCGGCGATATTTACATTCGGGCCCTTATGCTGCATCTTTCCCATATACTGCTGTGCAACAGGATCAGGGCCTGAAGGCAATGCATTTTCAGTTACAATCTGGTCGTCGAAAATTTCATTGGGGATGATCCCGTCTTTCCAGCTCCTGTCCCTCTCGCCGGGAAGGACTATCGTCATCTCTCTGAGCGGAGGGGTTTTACGGAAATATGTTGCTGTTCTGGCTTCGGTAGGTGAATAGGTGTCTTGCTGGGCAATTGCGATACTAAAACACAATGCAGTAATAAGCAGAAAAGTAGTTGCTTTCTTCATGTTGTTCGTTCAGGGTTAAAAAAAGTGGGGCGCAGTTATGCGCCCCACAAAGATAATATCATTTTACCATATTACCATCATTTCTATTGCACCAGGACTTTCTCCACCCTGATATCCTGGCCATTATTGATCCGCAGGTAATAGATCCCCCGCGGATTATTTCCAATATTAATGGTACCGGTATATGTTCCGGAAAGCCCGCTGATCTTCTGAGTGAACATGAGCTGGCCCTGGAGGTTCAGCACTTCCACAACAACATCTGAGCTTGTTTTGGAAACGACATCATATGAGAATACGCCTGTGTTTGGATTAGGCCTTACGCCCAGGCTGAGGTTAAGGTCGTTTTCGTTGATGCCCGTACACTCATCTATGGTAACGGTCATCACATCATCATCCGTGCCGACACAACCTTCGGTAGCTTCAACAAAGAGGGTCAGGTCGACCGAACCGCTGCTGATATCAGCTGATCCGGGAGTGTAAATAGCATCCATGGCATTCACGTCGCTGAACGAACCGTCACCGGATGTGCTCCATTCAAGCATATTATAGCTGGTTGCAATACCATTGAGTTGCAATACTTCACCGGTACAGAGAAGGGTATCATTGCCGGCAAAAGCTGTCGGGCCATCCACAATAAACAGTCGCATGGTGTCAGATTCTTCAAATCCAGGCTCAAAACCGTAGGCATTGAGTATGAGATCCACAAAACCATTCGCTACGTCTGCTGATCCACGGATATAGGTAGCGACCAGGTTATTGGGATTCGGGAAAATGCCATCACCGGTTGTTTCCCACAATACCGACTGCGCCCTTGTTACCGTCCCTTCAGTAGTGAACTGGTTGTTCGTACAGATGGTGGCATCCGGTCCGGCATTGGCGGTCGGAGGCAATATTGGTCCAAGGTTGAATTTGCCGATATAGGTACCCCAGACACTGCCATTCATATATTCGGTTGTGAACCAGAAAGTAGAGTCATCAGCGGGATCGACCGACATGCAGGAATAATCGCCCCAGCGGTCAATGCCGGTTTGCGAACCTGTTCCGGTCTTCAGTTCAACTTCCTGTATTGTCATCTGTCCCAGTGGGTCACCGGCCCGTCTTCCGGTGTAACGGATCGAGGGGTAAGTAGTACCGCTTGAAACTGAGTAGCCAAGTGCAATGTCCCCATTCCCGTTCATGGCAATGCTGCCCATCCAGCGGTTTTCGCTATCGGGAGCATAGGTTCCCTGCTGATAGATCGACCACTGTCCTGATCCAACCTTGCGGAACTCATACCATCGTGGTGCACCTCTTCCGCCGACATTAACAGTATGGTTTACAACCATGCTCTCATGGGTATCGAAATACCGGTATTGCAGGCGAAACATGATAAATTGTGCAAGGTCATCGAGGCGTGTAGCCGTACCGGGTTGCTGAATACCATTCAGGTTAGAGTTGAATGTAGCGGGTGTTAATGTGGCGACCAGGCCAAAACTGCTGTTCGCGGTATTGTTCCAGTCGACATCAAATTCATAGATCTCGATCTGATTGTTCGTCCATGTATTGATATGCATGAAATAGCATGGTGTGCCATCCGGAGGAGGAGTGCCGTCATAATCGGCAGGCATCATCGCAAATTTCGAAGCAGACTGGTTGTAAAAAACCATGCGTGCATTCGGGTCACCGACCAGCATCAGGTCGCGCTCATAAGCACCAACCGCAGCCCTGGTATATGAACCGAACATATTCCATGTAGCGTAATAGGCATCATTCCAGATACCGAATTTCGGATAGTCATTGAAGGCTACCATGGCAAATGCATAGCGGTAATACTCGCCAAGCGGGTCGGAAGTGGCTGAGACAGCCAGCAACTGGTAGTTCACCCCGTTATTGGTATTTACTGCGAATTGTGTGGCAAGCCACCTGTCCGCTTCCTCATCATAGAGTACGACTGGGTCGCCGTCGTTCGTTCCTGTCCAGGGGCCGACAAATCCGCTCCAGAGCGTGCTGTTGTTCACAGGACCATAAAGTTTGTTTCCCTGCTTATCCCAGATAGCAAAAGAAAGGTTTATCATCTGGAAGTAATGGTCAGGTCCAACATCGCCATCGGTATCCGGCGGGAAAACGCCATTTACGTTTCCCACACCTGTGATCCCTATCTCAGGACCTCGGATCACATTTTCCGGGTAATTCATCTGTACCGCAGCATCCGGGCCATTGGCCGGGGAATTTGCAGTTCTTTGTTTAAACTCTTCCTTGATCGACTTATTATCGATCAATCCATCTTTCCAGGAACGGTCTTTTGGTCCGGTAAGTATCGGAGTCATATCACGCAATGCCGGTGATTTGTCAAAAAATTCAGCTTTGATCACCAGGTCGGGTTTCCGGCCTTCCTGCCCGAAACTTACTGCAACGATCACTAGCGCTAAAAGTAGTGTTGTGAAGTTCTTGTACATCATTAGTTAATTTGAATTAGTTTTAGGCCTCTTCCGGTCAGCATTGGCAAACCAGACATTCGATCTGCCATTATTCGATACTGAAACTGAAGGTTTTCTTCAGCCTGTCCCTCAACAGATAGAGCACCAGGTAATACGGGATCAGGATACCGATTGCCGATAGTCCTGCGATTCCTTCATCACCGCTGAGAGTTAGCACCGTGATCAGAACTCCGATGAGGAGCACAAACGGAAGCAAATATCCCAGGAAAACCGCCTTTCCGCCCAGTGACTTCTTCATGGCCACTACAACTTCCTGACCTTCCCTGTATTCCCTTCCGGATTCCTTGTTCACCTCAACGATCTTTTCTTCGATCTCGGCTATACTGCACATGCTCTTGGCATGGCAGGTTGAGCAAGCCGACATGGCCAGGATCTTTACAAACACTTTGTCTTCACCAACCTTATCGATAATGCCCGGATGGGTGATATTCTCTCTGGCGCTCATATAAAAGGCGCAAATATATCAATTATAGCTATAACAATTTAGTGCCGAAAATGTTTTTCTCACACAGAAACCATATCGGTCACATATTCGGAATACGTGAGTACCAGAGTACCAGAACACGGGACCCCGTATTCACGTATTCCCGCATTCTCGCATTCACATTTTCAGGGTGTGCTCAAACTGATGGGCAGGATCTTTCCATTGAAATAGCGGTGGCCGTTCAATGTAAAATCAGCAATAAAGGAAGCCATTTCGCTGGCGGTGAGCGGTGCCTTGTATCCGGGAAAAGCTTCAGAGAGCATTTGGGTTTGCGCAGCACCCAGGGCCAGGCAGTTCACGGATATCCTGTAATCTTTCAATTCCTCTGCAAGACATTCCGACAGTATCGCAAGAGCACCTTTGCTTGCACTGTAGAGCGACAATCCGGGAAATTTGGAACTTCCCTGGAACCCGCCCATGCTGCCAATATTGACAATGTGGGCATCCGGTTCGAAAAGCGGAATAAGGGATTGTATCATCAGGAATGGAGCCTTCAGGTTCACATCCATCATCAGGTCGATATCTGAAGAATTCATCTGACTGACTTTCTTATTCACCAGCGCACCGGCATTGTTGATCAGTCCATGGATCTCTGAAAAATGTTTCCTGATGTTGATTGCCAGCTGGTCGTAGTCTCCATGCCGGAGATCAAATACCATCGGGATGAGGCGATCTCCTTCGGGAAGCTCCTCCAGAAGGCTGTTCAGTTTATCTTCTGTCCGGGCAATGGCGATCACCCTGTGTTCGCCTGCAGATGCGATCTGCCTGGCAACTTCGCGTCCGATGCCTTTACTGGCGCCTGTGATGATAATGTTCATGATGATGTTGTTGTGGGACCAGGGGCTGGGGGCCAGGGGCCGGGTATTAATTATTCCCGGTCCCCAGCACCAAGCACCCAGCACCTGGTATTAATGCCTAATTTAATTAGTAAAGATATGGATTATCGTTTTATTCCTTAACTTTGAATAAGGTTTGGAACGTTCTTTGTGCCTATTTATTCATTAAATTAGTGTTTATGAGGTCATTGCTATACATTCTTATGATACAGGCATTTATATTTGCCGGTGTGTCACACCCGCTCAGCGCCCAGGAAGTTACAGATCAGGTTAATAAAGCCCTTAAGGCCGGCGATGCCACATCACTGGGTAAGCTTTTCAATTCGAGCCTGGATATCAGCATACCGGGCACCGATGAGTCCATGAGCAAATCGCAGGCCACCCAGGTCATGAAAAGTTTTTTCAAGGAAAATCCGCCTAAATCATACAGCGAGAACCACCAGGGTTCTTCCAGGGAAGCCACCATGTACATCATTGGCACCTACAAAAGTGTAAAGACCTTTAAAACATATATCCTTCTTAAAGAAAAAGAAGGCAAGTATCTCATAGTCCAGTTACAGTTCGAGGAAGAATAGCTAGTTTTATCCTGATATGAATATCAAAGAGTTTATCAAGAATGCCCTGGTCGAGGACCTGGGCGACGGTGACCATACATCCCTTTCTACCATCCCGCATGGCAATATGGGTATTGCAGAATTACTGGTTAAGCAGGATGGCATCCTGGCAGGAGTTGATGTGGCGGTTCAGGTTTTCAAAGCTGTAGACCCGGATACTCAAATCGAAATATTTATCAAAGACGGTGAAAAAATAGCACCAGGTGACATTGTATTCAGGGTCAGCGGAAAGGCCGTTTCACTGCTGTCGGCAGAGCGGCTGGCACTGAATTTCATGCAACGCATGAGCGGGATCGCAACCTATACCAACTACCTCACCGGACTTCTCAACGGCCTGCACACACGACTCCTGGATACACGAAAAACAACGCCTAATTTCCGTTATTTCGAGAAAGAAGCCGTACGGATAGGAGGCGGGTTGAACCACCGCATGGGACTGTACGACATGATCATGATAAAAGACAATCATGTTGACTTTGCCGGGGGGATCGCCAATGCGATCACTGCCTGCAGAAAATATTTACAGGAAAAAGGCAAGGACCTTAAGATCGAGATCGAGGTAAGGAACCTTGACGAAGTCCGGCAGGTACTGGAACATGGAGGTATCGACAGGATCATGCTCGACAATTTCAATATGGCCGATATGAAAACTGCTGTTGGGATGATCGCCGGCAAATACGAAACCGAAGCTTCAGGCGGTATCACTGAAGAAACATTGCGGCCGGTGGCCGAAACAGGTGTCGACTTCATCTCTGTCGGTGCACTGACTCACCAGGTGAAGAGCCTTGACCTGAGCTTAAAAGCCATATAATTTGTCTGACTGGAAAAAAAGACATATCAATCCTTTTAAATTCCTTGAAAAGTACCGTTTTTACAGGGTATTGCTTCGTTGGGGCCGAAGGGTAACCCTTCCCGGGTTCAGGGGAATGCCAATTTATGATGTGGTACAGTTTTTCTTCAGGGGCATCAGGCAAAGTTCACTGCTGGCCAGGGCCAACTCGCTATCCTTTACCTTCACACTGGCGATCTTTCCTATGATATTGTTCTTTTTTACAATAATTCCATATATCCCGGTTGATGGCTTGCAGGATTCAATATTGAGTGCACTGTACAACGTGATGCCTGAGCAAGTATACGGCTTCCTGGAAAAGACCATTACAGAGATCGTGAGTAAACAGAGTGGCGGCTGGCTATCGCTTGGTTTCTTCATGGCATTTTATTTTTCCAACAGCGGCGTTATCGGCATCATGAAAGCATTTAACCGTTCAGCTCATACTATGGAAACCCGTTCGTGGTTTAAGATGCACCTGGTCTCACTTGGCATTCAACTGATCCTCATCACCATTATCATCATTGCAGCGGCCTTGCTGATCCTGACCCCTGTGCTGCTGAACTATATTTCGGATAACAGCATCATAACCAACGACTTCACCTTAATAATGATCAGTATTGCGAAATGGGTCATACTGGGATTGCTGATGTTTCTCAGCCTTTCGGTCCTTTTCTATCTCGCTCCTGCCGGGAAGCGCGTATTCAGGTTCTTCTCGCCGGGGAGCACACTGGCCACCCTGCTCGCGCTGGTTTTTATTGCACTTTTTAACCTCTACATTGATAATTTTGCCCGTTACAACGAGTTGTATGGTTCCATCGGTACCATCATCATCCTGATGCTTTACATAAACATCAATGCCATTGCCCTGCTGATCGGGTTTGAGCTCAACGCAAGTATCTACGATGCACATAAAAGCGGAAGTAATACCGATTAAGATTTATTAAGGCTGCATCTAATTAAGTTTCCCTATTTTTGTTTTATCAATCCTTATGCATGAAGCTCAACCTTAAGGAGTATTTTAAGCTTTCGGCGATCTATATCGTGGTTGCAGCCCTTCCCCCGGGACTGCAGCTTATCATCCAGCCCATCATCGAAGGGCCGAACAGGCTCGGACCGGTAGATTTCTCACAACTGGCCGTGAGCGAGCTTGTTACAAGCCTTGTATTTACCGTCGCACTTTTTTCGATGGGGAATGCCATCGCCCGCTTCTACTATGAGCATAAGGACCGTCAGAGCGGTTATCACAAAATGGTTTCCACCGTAATGAATTCTATCCTGTTCAGGGGCCTGATACTGCTGGGTGTCGGCTGGCTTTTCAAGGACTACATTGGTCAGGTATTCAGCCAGCCCGCTTTACAGGACTTTGAAAGCTATGGCTTCCTGGCCATGATCATCGGGATCAACAGGGCTATTGCCATGACCGCAGCTACGCTTTACAGGAATGAGAAAAAAGTCAGGCGGTTCATACTCCTGAATGTTGGCCTTGGCATACTCCGTGCCGGCTTCCAGGTGATCGGGGTATTCTATTACGACATGTCTTTTATCGGTTTTCTCTGGGGCGGGGCCATCGGAAGCAGCATAACCAGCATCACCGTAATGGTTTATACCTGGTATTCGTGCGGGTTCAGGTTCAACATGAACATGATGAAGGAACTTAACCAGTTTGCGTTCCCCCTGTTCCAGTTTGCCATAATCCTGTGGGGTATCAACTATGCGGAACGTTTCTTCCTGGAAAGCAAACCGGTTGACCTGGGCATTTATGGCGTAGCTGTGGGCCTTGCATTGGGTTTTGAAAAGATATTGATCGGTATACAGAGTGCGACCCAACCGGAGATCTACCGCTTTATGGATGCAGGCATGGAGGAGCATGAAGGTGACATCAAAAAACTGTCGAACCTGATGATGGCGCAAACGCAGGTACTCATAGCCATGGCCATCATTCCCGCCATGCTATACCTCACGCTTTTTTACACTACCGATGTCAGGCTGGCTTACGGGTTGATCACGATCATTTTCATTAAGTTCATCGTACGAACCCAATTCCTGGTATTCTCATACGGTGTTTATTTCAGGAAGAAGACCATATATTTCCTTTATGTAAACAGCTTCGCCCTGGTGGCGAACCTGGGCTTGAACTACCTGCTGGTGCCGGTTTTAAGCTTCTACGGCGTGATCATTGCGATGTATATTTCCCTGAGCATACAATCCATCGCATTTTATTTCATCAACCGAAAGCTGACCGGGATCCGCTGGAACAATAAGAAGATGCTTTTCTATCCCTTCGCCATTGTTCTGCTGACCGGCTTGCTCGAATACCTGAAGGTCGAGGCCGGGCTGAACCCCTACCTTACCTCCAGCCTGGTTGTCCTGCTTATCATCATGAGCCTCGCAATATTGTATAAAACAGAGATCCGTCAAATCTTCATAAAGTATCTGCGATGAGTGTCATTTTCGAAAAACGGGATTTGGAACCTCATGAAAGGAAAGAGGTTGATGCGTTGTACGAAAAGGGCGCATGGCTCTGGGACAGGCCCGGTCCCCCCATCACCCGGGAAGACAAGAAAAAGATCAATCGTGAGACGATGAAGCAAGTCCTGGCTTTTGGTGATAAATTAATTGACGGCACTGCTGTTGCTGACCGCTTGAAATTTGATAGCAGCAGCCTGTGGTATTACCACAAATTCAGGGCCTATTTCCGATTACGTAACCTGAGGTATGAAGCGCATGCTTTAAGGGAATACGCTAAAAAAAGCAACGAAAACATATATTATTATACCGATGACAGGTTGCTGGGCGGGATGGAATTCCCCGAAAATGTTTCCATATATGGTCCGGCAGGAAAAAACAAGAGCAGAAGGAACTGCTTTTCCCTTTTCAATTACTTTACAATCCTGTTAAGCCGTAGTATCCTGAACCTGTTTTCAGGCCGGAAGTTCAGCAAGCCTGAGCATATCATACTTGATGTGACGAAACGGCAGACCTTTCTGGATATGGATACGCTTGAGATCAAAAAGGGAAATTATGTTCTCGGGTATATGATCGAACAAGCAGGCAATGACTTCCTGATCCTTGATGAAGCTGTACAACCAAAACTAACTGATGGCGCAAAAATAAAGCTGAGCAAGGATCATCTGTTCGGTAAAGGCAAACGGAAGGGCAGGTACTTCGGTGAACCAGTGCTCCTCAAATATTTCGCATCAGCAACGCTCAGAAAAAGAAGAAAAGAACTCGGAAACAGACTAAATAGTGAATTACAGCTGATCGGAAATGCCTGTACCGGTGAGGAAAAAACACTGTCCGACATCTACCGATCATTTCAGGGCGCTACCCGTTTCTATCTTATTAAATATCTGGCGTATAAAAAGTTCTTCAGCAAGCATAAATACAAGACCATTTCCAGTGTTGATGAGAACAGCCCAGCAATCAGGTGCATACTGGATGCTGCCCGCGTAAATGGGATCCATACCATCGGCATACAGCATGGCAGCATTCATGATCTGCATCCTGCATATGTTTATACTCCGTCCGACAAATCAAGGAATGCTTTTCCGGATCATACGCTTGTGTGGGGGGAATTCTGGAAAGAGCTCCTGGTAAAGAACGGCCATTATGGGCCTGAACAATTGACAGTGAGCGGACAGATCCGGACCGATATCATCCCGGTGCTTCTTGCAAGACCTTTTGAAAAACAGTACGTTGTACCGGAGCTTAAAAGTCATGAAAAACTGATCGTATTCGCCTCACAGCCTCAGCGTGACCCAGGCTTACGAAAAAGGGCTGCTCTGGATATTATGCAGGCAGTGAAAGAGATGCCTGATGCATTTCTGCTGGTCAAACTGCATCCCAACGAGCGATACGACACTGCTTATTATAAGAATATTGCAGGAGAGGCCGGTCTTGAGCGTATCCGCATTACCCTCGACCCTGACCTGTACCTTCTGATCTCGGTATGCGATGTGCTGGTAACCTGTTTCTCAACTGTTGGTGCTGAGACGATATATTTCAAAAAACCGCTTGTTATCCTCGATCATCTCAGGCAGGATATACAGGGGTATCACAGGGAAGGTGTTGCCCTGCGGGCCTGCAACAAGGATGAACTGAAAGATCACCTCACAGGCCTGCTCTCAGGAAAAACGGGCATTGATCAAACTGCGTATGAAAGCTTCATTGCACGATATGCCTTTGCTATAGATGGGAAAGCCAGTGAGCGGGCACTGAATGTCATTGAACGATTGAACGATTTGTGATCTATTTGATCTTGGAAAGGTATAGTTCAACGGCTTTGTGCAGAAGGCCCTGCTCGGCAAGGTATTTCTCAACGAATTCACGAAAGGCCCCCTCCCCTCCTCTATTCATGAGCTTCCAGTGGGCATGCTGCTGCACATAGTCGGGTGAACCTGCCGGAACGGCACTCAGGCCTACAGCTTCCAATACAGGAATATCAATGATATCATCACCAATGTAAGCCACTTCACTGAGGTCCAGGCCCTTTTCCCTGCATAATTCCTTCACAACGTCAAGTTTGTTCCTGACCCCCATATGCAGGATGTCGATCCGCAATTTTTTGGCTCTTCGCTTAACAATCCTGGTATCTTCACCGGTTATGATCCCGACGGGTATATCAAGCATCCTGAGAAAAAGCACCCCGGCGCTGTCGGAAGTATTGAATTTTTTCCACTCATTGCCTTCATTGTCGTAGTACATTCCGCCATCGGTGAATACACCGTCGATATCGGTCAGGAAAAGCTTGATGTCTTTCATTGTATCATGTGTTTGTATATGATCTCGTCCCTGGGAATATCCCGGGAAGCCATTTTCCCGATCACCTGCTCCCTTTCGTTCCACCTGAAGCCATCGCCAGGGCTGAGCATATGCAGGTCATTCTCCTTGATCACCTCTCCCTGCATGATCAACCTTACACTGGCCAGTGATCGTTCGAGCTTTATCCTGGTTGAAGCCACGGCATCAGAAATAAACATGCCTTCCTCCCCCATCGATTTCTCAATATTCCGGATATCCCTCACCATGCGCCAGATCCCTTCCGTTCCAAGGGATCCCTTATGATCGGTACCTTTCATACTGCGATCAAGGGTAATGTGTTTCTCGATGATCTCCGCTCCCAGTGCAACTGCAGCAGCAGGTACCACGATACCGATGCTGTGGTCGGAATATCCAATGGTATATCCAGGGTACTCCTTTTTAAGGTACGGGATGGTATTCAGGTTGATGTTCTTGTATTCTGAGGGGTATTGCGACAGGCAATGCAGTATGGCAACATGGCTATGGTACCGTGTAATGGTTTCCAGTGCGCGATCGAGTTCGGGTTTCCCGCCCATGCCGGTCGACAGTATCATGGGGATCTTTGTTTCGGCCATAGCCTGGAGCAGCGGCAGGTTGGTAAGGTCGCGCGATGCTACCTTAAGCCGGTCAGGTTCGAAATACCGGAGCATGGAGAGGCATCCCCTGGCACACAGTGTTTCGACAAATTCAAGCCCTTTCTGTTTTGCATATTTATAAAGCTCGAAATGCTGTTCATCATCGAGTTCCAGGAAGGCCCTGTGCTCCCCATAAGTCTTCCCGAATGAATTCGGGCCGGTATATGGACGCAGCATTTCACTTTCCGACAATTCCTCGGCCAGGTCGCGCCTGGTGAACTTGACCGCATCCATGGGCTTGAGGTGTTCTCCGAAAAGTTTGTCTTCAACGGGCTCTGCCACCGCATCAATGAGCTTTTTTGCAATCTCCATCGAACCGTTGTGGTTCTGTCCGATCTCCCCGATGATATAGGTTGTATCCATAAAGCGCAAAGATAAGTGCTATTTCGAATATTTCTTAATCTGGCCCTTCATGAGGTCCAGGTATTGTGGGCGCTGATCCAGGAAAGCAACGATATTTTCCGGATTAACCTCCATCCCGGCCTGCTTCATCTTGTACAGCAATTCCTTCCCAAGGTTAAAATCTTCCACATCATCGATGGTCAGGCGGATATCATGCCTGTTATAAACAATGGCCGGTGCATCTGTCCATTTAATATTAAAACTGTCGGGATGGCCGTAGATATAATTGGTCACATGTTCATAATACAGTTTGCTGCTGGTCTCTTTCTTGATCTTCTTCAGCGCTTCCAGGGTCACCACTTCACCCCAGAGGCCAAGGTGGCTCTTAATAGAAGGCAATCCTCCCTGCAGGCGGCAGGAAACATAGTCGAAGGAATCATCCTCATTCAGCAGTTCCATGGTTCCCGGAACGTCAAGGAACGGGTTATCGGCACAGATACGGATAATACGCTCAAATCCATGCTGTTCAGCGGCAAGAATGAACCTACCCAGCACATCCTCTTCAGGCCCCTGGAAGCAATCGACACCCATGTTTCCGGCAACCCGGCATAATACGTCATCATTCGCTGATGACGTTGTAGCAAGGACAATAGGAAGCTTTTTTCCATGCTTGATCAGTTCATCCAGGATGATCTCGATGATCGCCTTTGTGTTGTCGAAAGGTAGGACAACCTTGAACGGAAGCCTGGATGAGCCTACCCTTGCCTGAACGATGATACCGGTTTTCATTACAGGCAAATATCGGAAAATAATGGGGATGGTATCCAGCTGTAGCATTATTGTTTGATGCCAACTTATTCATTTCTCCTTATCTTTGCCCGAAACAAACTGGTTTTGAACAAAAAAAACCCCAAAATCGTTATTGCCGGGGCAGGGTCTATAGGTACTGCTATAGGTAACACCCTTGCCCTGGCAGGCCACACGATCACTTTGCATACCATCGAAGATCATGTGGCAAAGGCCATCAGTGAAGACAACATCAACCCGGATTACTTTCCGAATTCCAGGCTGAGTGAAGGCTTGAAGGCCACTACCGATTTCAGCGTACTGAAAAATGCCGATCTGCTTTTTCTCGCAATTCCTTCGATCATCACGGTCGATTTCGTGCTCCAGCATAAAGAATACATCAGCGATGATGTACTGCTGATCAACCTTGCTAAAGGATTTGGGTGCGGCAAGATGACGATAACGGCATGCCTGGAAAAGATGGTCGAAAACCCTGTTGGCACCATGAAAGGCCCGACATTCGCCAGGGAGATCATGAATGCCAATCCCACGGCCATGACCTTTGCCGCGAAGGATGAGCAGCATTTCAACATGATCGGGGACCTTTTCGAAGATACGCCCATATTCCTGGATTATGCCACGGATGTGGAAGGGGTTGAATACCTGAGCATACTGAAGAACATTTATGCCATCATACTGGGCATAGTCGATGCCAATTTTGACTCGCCCAACCTCCGTTTCCTGATCCTGACCAGAGCTTTCGACGAAATGCGCAGGATCATGACAAGCATGGGAGGAGAAGAATCATCCATGTTTCGCTATTGCGGTTATGGCGACTTCAGCCTTACCGCGCTGAACGATCTGAGCCGCAACAGGACACTGGGCCTGCTTATCGGGAAAGGCTTCTTTTCGAAAGATATCAGTGACAAGGTAGTGCTGGAGGGGAAAATGGCCGTAAGCACTTTTTGCGAGATGATCCTTGAAAATTCGAGAGCGGATGAATATCCCCTGATCTTTGAACTGCACAAGATCTTCAGGAACAATTACGATCTGTCGTCCTTTGTTGGGAATATCCTTGTATTTGCCCGTTAACAATATTGCATTATATTTATAGTTGATATTATAAACCGACTCGCCTATGATAAAAGGGAAAAAGATCCTCCTTCTTGCACCCCACCCCGATGACCCTGAATTTGGCTGTGGCGGAAGCATTGCGCAATGGAGCCCCGACAATGAGATCTATTATGTAGCTTTCTCCCCCTGCATGGTCAGCCTGCCGGAAGGGTTTCCTGAGAATGCACTTTTTGAGGAATTGCAAACTTCATGCGGGATCCTTGGCATCCCCGACAGCAACATATTTACCTATAATTTCCCGGTCAGGCATTTCCCCGAACACCGCCAGGCCATCCTTGAAGAGCTGGTGAAGATCAAAAAAAGCATCAAGCCTGATATTGTAGTGATGCCAAGTTCGTACGATATTCACCAGGATCATAAGGTGATCTACGAAGAAGGGCTGCGGGCTTTCAAACATTGCAGTCTGCTGGGATATGAATTGCCATGGAACAACCTCACCTTTACAACGAATATCCATGTTGTTCTCTCCGAAAGAGATCTGGATATCAAGGGAAAGGCGATCTCTACCTACAAATCTCAGGAGAAGCGGGCATATATGTCGCAGAGTTTTTTCGAAGGCCTGGCCCGCGTAAGAGGAACCCAGGTGGGCAGCATCTATGCCGAAGCCTTTGAAGCGATCCGCTGGGTCCTATAAAATTTCCTTTATCTTTTTCACGAGGGCCATACTCTCTTCCCCTACTTCAGCAATATCCTGTATGGCCCAGTCAGGGTCGACATGAATGATATCATATTGCTTGTTCTCAATGTCGATAAGGACAAAACTATTCCTGTTGGCATCGATGGTGATGATACAGTCGCTGAACGGTGCTGAATTTTGCAGCCACTCCAGTTCCGACAGTTCATCCGGTTTTCCGGCAAGGCCGGAAAACGAAATCCGCCTGCCATCGCTGAAAACGACCTCACCCATAGCGGTGCTGGTCGCCATGTAAATATCATCGAAATTCCTCCCGCCATGGGGGCTCTTCATGCCATCGATAATGCGTTCTGCGCTTCCGTCGTTCATGTTTATACGATAAACTGCCCCCTCGTGAAAAAAAGTGGCAAGCAGCTTATCCCGCGCTTGGCAATCGTAGGTTACTGAATTGATGAATGCGGCACGCATGGCCGTTGGAAGTGTTTGTTTTGAGGGATCACTGATGAAGATATGGTCTCTGCCTTCAGCCTTCAGTAATCGTGCTTCTTCTTTCCTGCGGGTAAGGACGACCGCCTTTTGCGTCTCGGGATTAAAACCCTTATTGAATCCATGCTCCCAGGCAAACCATTCCCAGTTCCGTTTATAAGTATTGAGGTCATACTCGATGATGCAATCAAAACCCGACGAGGACACCAGCAGCCTGTCTGCATCATGGCAATGGTTGAATTGTACCGTATGTATATAGCTGAACCAGGGATCGTCGATGCGTTCCACAGCGTTTTCCTTTACCAGGTGTACAACATTTTCAGTCGATACGGCGATCATGTCACCTGCGACATCAATGCCGCGAGGTTCCGGGAGGAAACTCAATATCTCATAATGGGTGATCACCCCTTTTTCAATTTCCACGTACACCAGTCCACCCTTTGCAGTTTCCCGGCGCTCCACGCTGCCAACCCTGCCATCTTTTCGCTTCCGGGATTTGAGGTAACGCTCACGGATCTTTTGCATTTCAAAGCTTTTCACCGTTACCAGGAACGCCTTGGGCTTATAAAAGCTGCTTGTGCGTTCAAATGTATTCAGGTCGATCTTCATGATGTTATTTCTTTCATGTATTCAGCCATCAGCGCCGCTGACGACTTCCTGGAATATTTTTCGAGCATTCCGGTCTCAAGTTGAGGCAAGGCACCATTCCCTTCCTTCCATCTTTGATATAACTGGAATAACTGCTCCTTGAATGTCTGTTTATCAGCATAACTGACCATGGCTTCTCTCCCCGTATCAGTCAAAATAGCCGATGCATCGCCATCCACAGGCCCAACAGAAAGCACCGGG
Organism: Bacteroidales bacterium; assembly: GCA_036351275.1. GTDB lineage: Bacteria > Bacteroidota > Bacteroidia > Bacteroidales > B18-G4 > B18-G4. The sequence continues at coordinate 44,583 of JAZBOU010000125.1, read as the reverse complement.
CTCCCGGATGCCATGTATTCAAACAACTTACCCGTAATAATGAGTTTGTTGTTTCTCGATTGGGGCACCACGAAAAGCAAGGCTGTCGATCCTGTCATGATCTTCGTAACCTCGGCATGCGATACGTAGCCAGTCAGTTCCACCGTATCCTCCAGGTCCCGATCCGAAAAATATTCCGGAACAGAAGCATCCACATTCCCCACGAAACGCAGTTTAAAGTCTCTCGCAAAACCGGGATATTCTTTTATCAATTCGATGATCCCGTCCCATATCTCAGGCACATGCTGATTTGGCTTAAAATTCCCGGTATATGTCAAACTAAACACTCTTTTTTCTTCACTCCCCAACTCCGTTCCTCCCTTACTCATATCTTCCATATCAAAGCCGTTCATCACCACCTTCACACGCGGGTTACGGTCGCTGAATTCCTTCTGCATGCCGGGGCTAACTACAGTGACCATGTCGGCTGCTGCCAATACATCATCTTCGAATTTTTTGTCGATCCGCCTGGTCCTGGCAGTACGCGGCAACATATCGTTATAGTACACTGTTGTCCATGGGTCCCGCAGGTCGGCAAGCCACTTAATGCCTGTTTTACGTTTGAGTTTCAATCCTGCCAGGTGCGTGCTGTGGGGCGGACCGGTAGTCACGATGAGGTCGACCGTTTCATCCCTAACGATGTTCAGGGCTTCGCGGTAGGCAAAAGGGACCCAGCCCTTTCGCCCATCCGGGATAAAACAATTGGACCGGATGTACATTGCAAGCCTGTCGACCAGGGATCTCTTTTTATTGATGTTTATCAAAGCTACCGAAACGGAACCGTCCTTTTTACCCTTTAACATGTTATAGAAGCGGAACGGATCCCTGCTTCTGGTTTTATGCACGGGAATATCCTGCGGGATTTCCTTCCCCAGCTCATTGTCAATAGCCGAATAGGTTCCGTCCTGAACAGTCAGGACAACGGATTCCCAGCCAAATTCACTCAGATATTTTGTAAATTTCAGCCAGCGTTGTACTCCCGGGCCCCCGGCGGGAGGCCAGTAATATGTCAGTATGAGAGCCCGTTTCATGGGATAATGTTACTGGTTTCTGGTTTCTGGTTGCTCGTTGCTCGTTACTCGTTACTGGTTTCTATCTTAATTAACTGGAAACGAGTAAGCAGGGACTATTGATCGCTGATTAAATGTTCTTCCGTATCATTATTACCGCATATCCCAGTACAAGTAACAGCAGCAATATGCTGCTTGCGTAGCTAATAGCTTCTCCCGTACTGTATATCTTTGGTTCGAATTTGAATTCAATGGTGTGTTCCCCTGCCGGGACGACCATGGCCCTGAGTATCCAGTCTGCCCTGAAATGTTCAGCTGGTTCCCCGTCGATAAAGACATTCCACCCGCCTGGGTAATAGATCTCAGAGAACACGGCCAGCTGTTCCGCGGACGCCTTCGACTCGTAGGTCATATGATTGGCTTTATAATCGACCAGGCTGATACTTGCAGCAGCTGTGTCATCAAAATCCTTGCCTTCCACGAATTTGCTGAAGCGTTTATCGAGTACAAGTGTGTTTGCCGGATCGATCTCCCCAACGGCTACGATCTCTTCATCGGCATTCTCCACGATCTCATAGTTGTGGACAAACCAGCATGTTCCCAGGGCATACGGATTCAATACCGGGGTGGGACCTGCCTGTGTTTGTATGATCAGGTATTTAGTATTCAGCATGTTAAGTACGGGCGTATTTTTCAGGCTTAGCCCTATGGCAGTTGGATCTGCATTGGATCGCAATACATTCACTATGCTTTGCATTTCCGGACTGATCTGGAATTCGATGAGTTCCTGGTACCGCTTCAGTTTTGCACCATGATAGCCTCCGATCGAGCGATGGAAATAAGAGGTGCTGGCATCGCTGAAAGGATCGACAGTCATGTTCAGCACCCTGTAATACACCTCTTTATCCTGCAGGATCTGCCTGTCGGCCTCTGTGGGCTGATAAGGGAATTCGGCAACCCTGGCACGGACAAAATTATCGTCGTTGAGGTAGCGTTTGTTCACCGGCCACATATCGATGATAACCAGCAGCGCCAGACCGGCTATTACATAGGCTGATTTCAGCTTATTTTTCAGGAAAAGCCAAAGCAGTCCTCCACCAAGTACAACAAATATCAGGGAGCGGAATGCATCCATGCGTAATATGCGGATCCTGTCGGCCTGGAGGGCACTGAGCACTTCCCGGTGCATTTCTTCCGGGTAACCCATGCGGGTGATGTAGGCCATATCACCCACACCGTTCACATCGAACAATACTCCGGGAATGGCGAGGAAAAGTATTAGTATACTTCCTACTGCAATCGCAGCATATTTGAGCCCTTTCATCAGGAGTTTTTCATCCCTTTCCTTTTCAAACACTTTTGCCAGACCAAGGATGGCCAGCAAGGGTATGGAAAACTCGGCAATGACCAGGATCATGGTAACCGCTCTGAACTTGTTATAGCCCGGGAAATAATCGAGGAAAAGATCGGTAAACCACATGAAGTTATGGCCCCAGGCAAGCAGTATTGAAATGATGGTAATGGTCAGCAACCACCATTTCAGTTTTCCTCTAACCACGATCAAACCAAATATGAACAGGAAGAAGATCAGGGCGCCCACATAAACCGGTCCTGAAGTAAAGGGCTGTGTCCCCCAGTACAGCGGAAGCTGGCTGCTGATCGCTTTGGCATCATTCTTGGGAACCCTGTAATTAACAAGCATCTCGTAAAAGTTCGAGTTCTCGCCAACACTGCCATAAGAAGCACCGCCCATGAGGTCGGGGACCAGCAAGGTCCAGGTCTCGGCTATGCCATAACTCCACTGCGTGACATAATCCCTGTCGAGTCCTGATGTCTTGTTTTCTTCATTAAAGGTAAGCTCCGATTTTCCCCTGGTGGTGTACTGGGTATGGTCGGATGATATGAGCAAACTCGTAGCGTGGGTGCCCACTGCGAGCAGGGCTGCAACGACAAGTATGCCGGTTGCCTTGAGAAAGCGCGGCCAGGTCCTGTTCCGTGTGGTCTCCACCATTTCATAGATCCCATACACCAGGACTATCATGAATAAATAATACGTTATCTGAAGATGGTTGGCAGCAATTTCAAGTGCAAGGAAAAAAGCGGTTAGCAACCCCCCTGCAATATACTTCCCCCGGTAGGTCAGGATAATGCCTGCCACCACGGGAGCCATCCAGGCCACAGCGGCTGCCTTGGAATTGTGGCCGGCCTCAATGATAATGAAGAAATAGGAGGAAAAAGCAAATGCGACCGCCCCAATTGCTGCAATCCAGGGCTTGACACGCAATACAAGCAACAGGATAAAAAAGCCGAGGAAATAAACAAAGACCTGGTTTGCGGGGTGAGGCAAGCCAAGCTGCAATAATTTATTCACCTTTTTGAATAAGTTGCCGTTAAATTGAACCGAAATGAAATAAGCCGGCATACCCCCGAACATGCTGTTGGTCCATAAGGTATTGTCGTCATACATCTTGTTGTGGTCGGTGATCTCCTTCGACATTCCTTTGAAGCGGTCGATATCGCCCTGTTTTAACTTTTTACCTTCAAGGGCAGGGGAAAAATAGATCAAGGTTATCAATACGAATCCCAGGATTGCTACGATGTATGGTACGAGCTTTTTAAAGTTTATTTTTTCCATATTATCGGGTTTGGGGCTTGAGGCCTGGGGCGTGAGGCAACTCAACACCCAACCCTCAACACTCAACACTATTTTAGTCTATTTCTTCAAAGTCAACATACTCCCCCACATTATCGGAGGAGCCTTTTTTACCCTTATCCGGTTTTTTATCGATGCTCACTTCTCCTTCCTTTTTATCTTTTTTGGCTTTTTTCGTCTTTTGATCCAGGTCGTCGGGATCTAATCCCATTTGTTCCATCATTTTCTTCTGTTTGCGCTTCACCCAGTATAAGAGCAGGCGCGGGAAAACGTACCTGATGAAAAGGGAAAACAGCAGCCAGATCAGTATGAGTATCAGGATAAAATTCAGAAAGGATTCCATAGTTCAATTAACGAATCTAGTTCATTCGGATTGCTAAATTATTAATTTATGGTGAAAGGGCTTCTTAAAATATTATAAAAGGGTGGTTTTGCGGTTGCGTTCCCTTTTCCTGTCATGCTCGGATAACAGGATCTTCCTGATGCGGATCGATCGGGGTGTAACTTCCAGGTACTCATCATCTCCGATATACTCCATGGCTTCTTCCAGCGAGAATTTAATTGCCGGGGCAATATTCATCTTTTCATCTGAACCGGATGCACGCATATTCGTGAGTTTCTTAGTCTTGATCACATTGATGACCAGGTCGTCGTATCTGGTATTTTCCCCGATGACCTGTCCGGCGTATATATTATCATTGGGGTCGATAAAGAACCTGCCCCTGTCCTGCGACTTGTTTATTGAATATGCGATTGCCGTACCTGTTTCCATTGCTATGAGGGCACCATTTCTCCTGCTCTGGATCTCTCCTTTCCAGGGTTCAAATGCCTTAAACCGATGTGAGATCACCGCTTCGCCCTCGGTGGCAGTTAAGATAGGATTGGCAAGGCCGATCAGTCCCCTGGCGGTGATCTTGAATTCCAGGTTTACCCTGTCGTTTTTAGTCTGGATGTTGATAATGTCGCCTTTTCGCCTGGTAACGATCTCGATCACCTTTCCTGAAAACTCCTCCGTAACATTCACATTGAGCAATTCTACCGGTTCATGTTTGAAGCCGTTTACCTCTTTAATAACAACCTGGGGTTGCCCGAGCTGGAACTCGTATCCTTCTCGTCGCATGGTTTCAACCAGGATAGACAGATGCAATATACCCCTGCCGTATACAAGCATTTTATCCGGCGAATCGGTTTCTTCCACCTTCAGGGCAAGGTTTTTCTCGGTTTCTTTGATCAACCGGTCCCTGACATGCCTTGAAGTAACATATTTACCCTCTTTTCCGAAAAAAGGTGAATTATTTATGGTGAAGAGCATGCTCATGGTTGGCTCATCTACCGAAATGGGCTTTAGCGCCTCCGGATTATCGTAATCGGCTATGGTATCGCCAATATCGAAGTTCTCCAATCCCATCACGGCCACGATCTCGCCTGAAGTGAGCTCGGTCTTTATTTTTTCCTTTCCCAGCCCTTCAAAACGGTAAAGTTCCTTTACAACCGACTTACTGACGATCCCATTTCGCTGTACGATCGATACCCGGTCACCCATTTTAATCGTGCCACGGTGTATCCTGCCTACTGCGATCCTTCCGGTATATGACGAATAATCAAGGGAGCTGATCTGCAATTGCAATGTCCCGGGATTATGCGCAGGTGGTTCAACATGCTCAAGTATTGTATCGAGTAAATAGGCAACATCAGTGCCGGGTTCTTTCCAGTCGGGTCCCATCCATCCCTGTTTCGATGAGCCGTAAACTGTGGGAAAGTCGAGCTGTTGTTCAGTAGCATCGAGGGAGAACATCAGGTCAAAAACATCATCGTTGGTTTCTTCAGGATTGCAATTGGGTTTATCAACCTTGTTGATGACCACGATGGGTTTCAGGCCCATTTCAAGTGCCTTTTGCAATACAAAACGTGTTTGCGGCATGGGGCCTTCGAACGCATCAACAAGCAGGAGCACTCCGTCGGCCATGTTCAGCACACGCTCAACTTCCCCGCCAAAATCTGAGTGGCCCGGGGTATCAATAATATTGATTTTCGTTCCTTTATAACGCACCGACACATTTTTGGAAAGAATGGTGATCCCTCTCTCTCTTTCCAGATCATTTGAATCTAAAATCAGGTCATTCACTGCCTGATTTTCCCTGAAAAGTTTTACCTGATGCAGTATCCTGTCAACAAGTGTGGTCTTGCCATGATCAACATGGGCAATGATTGCGATGTTCCGTATTTCCATATAGTTTATAAAAAAAAACCTCGCTTTTCAGCGAGGTTTTGGAAGTTCTATTTCATTTCATCAGAAACAGTTAGTCGCTTACGGCCTTTCGCCCTGCGTGCTTTAAGCACTTTTTGTCCGTTCACAGACGACATCCTCTTCCTGAATCCGTGTTTGTTTTTGCGCTTCCTGTTCGATGGTTGAAATGTTCTTTTCATTTTATCTTCGTTTTTGGGAGTGCAAAAATAGGGCTTTTTTTATTTCTGGCAAATTATTTTGCAGGAATATTTTTCAGGGTCTCCACCAGGTATTCCCAAAACATGGCCACAGTAGGGACATTCACCATTTCATCAGGTGAGTGAGGGTTACGGATGGTAGGACCGAAAGAGATCATATCCCAGTGGGGATATGCCGCTCCAAGGATCCCGCATTCAAGTCCGGCATGGATCACCTTCACTTCAGGAACTCTGCCAAACTTGTTGTTGTATACCTCTTTCATTTCATTGAGGATCGGTGAATCCACGTTGGGTTTCCACCCCGGGTAATCTCCCATATGCTGAGCCTGCGCGCCAGCTTTAGTAAAGACATCGTAAATGGCTTTTGCCACTTTGGTTTTTTCATCATCAACGGCGCTGCGCTGAAGGCTGGCCATCTCGATCTTACCGTCTTTTGATTTCACAACGGCAAGGTTGGTGGATGTTTCAACCACATCAGGCATATTCTTGTCCATAGCGATCACGCCGTTCGGGCAATTCTCCACAGCCTGGTAGAGGCCATCGGTTGTTTTTGCATCGATCAGGGATGCAGGCACATCAGTTGTTTCTGCCATGATCTCCAGGCCCGGATCAGCATCTTTGAACGCATCCTGCTGGGCAACCGCATAGGCGGAAACAAAGCCTAGAAAATCATCCTTGCTTTCTTCCGGCACGGCCACCAAGGCAAAAGATTCACGCGGGATGGCGTTCCTGAGGCTGCCGCCCTCGATAGAAGACAGGCGCAGGCCAAACTTATCTGATGCTTCCATGAGGAGGCCGTTCATGATCTTGTTGGCATTGCCGCGCCCGAGGTGGATATCCAGTCCGGAATGCCCGCCTTTCAGTCCAGTAATGCTTATTTTGAAAGCAACGGCGCTTTTGAAAACATCTTCTTCTGTATATTTGAATACACCAACGGTATCCACACCGCCGGCACATCCGATATACAGCTCGCCTTCATCTTCCGAATCCATATTTATAAGGATATCACCATCCAGCAGTCCGGGCTTGAGTCCATTGGCACCGGTCATGCCGGTTTCCTCATCAGAGGTGAACAGGGCTTCAACAGGGCCGTGAGCCATTTCGGTATTTTGCAATACGGCCATAGCCGCAGCAGCTCCGATGCCGTTGTCAGCACCGAGTGTGGTGCCCCTGGCTTTCACCCAGTCGCCATCGATGTAAGCATCAATGGGATCGGTTTCGAAATTATGGTCGGTCCCGCTGTTTTTCTGCGGTACCATATCGAGATGCGCCTGCAGGATCACTCCCTTGCGGTCTTCCATCCCCGCTGTGGCAGGTTTCTTGATAATAATATTGCCTACCTCGTCTTTTCTGGTTTCCAGCCCCTGGTCCTTGCCCCATTGCATCATGAAAGCCTGTATGGCATCTTCATGTTTGGAGGGTCTTGGTATCTGGGTCAGTTGATAAAAGTTTTCCCAGAGCGCTTCCGGTTTCAGTTTTCTGATCTCTTCACTCATTTCTATCTGTTTTTAATGTTATTTTTCAATATTTGGAAGTTCCAGTCCATATCCTTTTCGCTTGTCTTCTGCTTTTAACAACAATGCTACGATAATGGCAAGAAATCCTGTTGCAGCGAATATCATCATTGGGTAAGTATAGTTATATCCTATCAGTTCCCCGTTCGCATCCAGTATCTGACCATATTCATCAAGGACCCAGCCAATAAGGTAAGGCACACCCATCAGTCCCCAGTTCTGAACCCAGAAAATAAGCGCATATGCTGTTCCCAGCTGTTTTTCAGGAATGATCTTAGGTACGGAGGGCCACATTGCTGACGGAACGAGTGAGAATGTTACACCCAACCACAGGATGAGGAAGATGGCCAGGATATAGCTCGTAAGCGCCGGGATGGAGAATGTGACATGGGCAATGAGCAGCATAATGGATCCAAGCAACATGATAGTGGCTCCTTTTCCTCTCCGGTCGTAAATACTTCCAAATACCGGAGTAAGTAAAATGGTTCCCATGGGCAACAGGCTCGGAATAAGTCCTGCAAACTCTTCATTTACACCATATTTATTGATCATCAGGTCAGTTGCATAATAAAGGAAGGGGAATACCCCTGAATAGAATAATACACACAGGAGTGCAATAAGCCAGAAGCCTTTATTCCGAACAATGAACAAAATGTCTTTGAACTTAAATTTATCCTCATCTGTAATTTCGTCTTTGATGCCTTCCGATTTCTCAAGCTTCCTGTCCATGAAAGTGTACCAGATAAAAGCCACAAAACCTGCGACCAGCAATCCCAGGCCTAACATTACCGGTGCCGGAAGATTTGGCATTTCCTGTGTACCCAGCCAAACGGTGGCCATTGGAAGCGGAATTGCCAGGGCGAGGGCTGTACCAAGCCTGGCGGTAGCCATCTCAAGTCCCATTGCAAGCGCCAGTTCTTTCCCTTTAAACCACTTTACGATGATCTTCGAAACTGTAATTCCTGCAGCCTCAACACCGACACCGAACACTCCAAAACCAAGGGCTCCGATGGCAACCTGCGTCTTCAACCCGATGATCATACCTTCAGCAGGGATGATCTCTGAAATGGCCAGGTACTGAAGAAAAGTACCAATGATCATTAAAATACTCGCTCCGAGCCCTGTAAAGCGCACTCCCATCTTGTCCAGCACGATGCCGGCAAAGATCAGCATGAGAAAGAACACGTTGAAAAAACCGTAGGCCCCGTTCCAGAGTCCGAAATCGGTACTGGTCCAGCTCATGTGCTCGATAAGTAAAGGTTTCAGGGGGGAGATCACATAGTTGATGTAGTAACCTGTCATCATGGTGAAAGATACCACAGCAAGGGCTCCCCAGCGGGCAGCCTTGGAGTCCCTTAATGACTTCATTATAGCTTCTGACATAATAGTTTATTTTGAATTGATTTCTGAAATTTTGAGAAGGCGAATATAGATAAAATATTACAGGCTAAGCTTTAAGCAGAGCAATTTATTTATTAACGACTCCCGACAGCGATATATATACCAGCTTTTTGGTGTTGAAAAATTCCAGGGGAAGATCAATGTCAAGATCATACACGGCATAAGGGAAGCGAATGCTGTTCAGTTCTTCCTCAATATCGCCCCCCTTCAGGTAAAGGATACCGTTATTCAATGAATTAAAATTCTCTGCCTTTACTTTATCCCTGACCCAGGATATGAATGCAGGCAACCTGGTCACGGCGCGGCTCACGATGAAATCGAACTCGTCATCGAGCTGCTCGGCACGGATTTGAAGTGCTTTGACATTACCCAGTTGAAGTGCATCCACAACTTCCTGCACAACCCTGATCTTCTTCCCGATCGAATCGACCAGGGTAAATTCAACCTCCGGGAACAGGATGGCCAGCGGGATGCCGGGAAATCCACCGCCGGTCCCAACATCGAAAACTTTCGTGCCCGGCCGGAACTGGATGATCTTCGCAATCGCCAGCGAATGAAGGATGTGCCTTACTTCAAGGTGCTCAATATCCTTACGGGAAATTAGGTTTATACGCTCGTTCCAGTAGGTATAAAGCCCGAATAACTTTGATAACTGCTCAAGTTGTTCCTTGCTTAGCTCAGGGAAGAATTTTTTGATCATCTCCATGCAACAAAGCTAACAATAATACAGGGACGGGGGGCGGGGGACGGGGGACGAGATGAAATCAGAAATCAGAAATTGAAATCAGAAATCAGAATTACTGAATACCTCAAGCCGCATACCACATACCACAAACCACAAACCATATACCCTCCCTGCACCCTGAACCCTGAGCCCTGAACCCTCTATCCCTGTAATGAACAATAATTTGTGTAAAACATGTGTTAAAATAGTCGGTTAATGTCAAGTAAGGCTCTTATTTTTGCAACGCATGAAAAAAGGCTTAAGCATTCTGGTATTATCCTGGTTTTTTCTGGCTTCAGCTGTTGCCCAGCAAAAGATCACAGTCGATGAATACATCATGACCTATAAGGATGTTGCCATCGAGAAGATGGAAGAGTATGGCATCCCCGCTTCCATCACCCTGGCCCAGGGCATTCTTGAATCAGGCAGCGGGAACAGCGAACTTGCGCGCAAGGCCAACAACCACTTTGGGATCAAATGCCACAAGGGATGGAACGGCAAGACCTACCACATGGATGATGATGCCAGGGACGAATGCTTCCGCAGATACAAGAACCCGGATGAGTCATACCGTGACCATTCGATCTTCCTGACCACCCGCGACCGCTATGCGGACCTGTTCAACCTTAAGACCACAGATTACAAAGGCTGGGCCCGTGGTTTGAAAAAGGCCGGCTATGCCACGAATCCACGTTACCCGCATCTGCTCATCAAGATCATCGAAGAAAACCACCTCTACGAGTTCGATAAGGGGGTTACTCCTGTCCACCTGGCACGTTCAGAACAAAACAGCATTCCAAACCATTCAGTATCGGCAAACTCCCTGCCCCCACCCTCTTCATCTGATTTTGAACTTGTCGAAATATGGGAAACCGGGCGAAAAGTCTACGTAAACAATGGCGCTAAATTCATCTTTGCCGGTTCCGGCGATAGTTTTTCTGAGATCGCCGCCGATTTTGAGATCTATTCCTGGCAGCTTCCGAAGTACAATGAACTGGACAAGAAACACACCCTGAAAGAGGGTGAAATGATCTACATCGAGAAGAAAAACAAAAAAAACAAGGAGGCCGGCACACACACCGCCAGGCCAGGTGAAAGCATGCATTCTATTGCTCAGCTTTACGGAATACGACTGGGCTCATTTTACAAGCATAATAAGATGGAGGAGGGTACGGAGGCGAAGACGGGGCAGGTGTTGAAACTTCATTAATTATGAGGGCAATTTGTTGTGAAGGAGGTTTCTCGGATGCCATGCATCCTCGAAAAAAGAGCATATCAAAGATTTGCATTTTTTCGGGACTGCCTACTGCCTACTTCCTTCTGCCTACTGTCAGCTTGGCAACAACTTCCTCAAACAAAACGATGAGGTCTTCTTCCGCAAGGGCGGCGGTTGCCAGTATATCTTTGATATCCGCAACGGCAAGGTTATCCGGGTCGCATTCGTCGGTGATCACAGAAATTGCAGAACATGGAAGTCCCATATGACGTGCCGCAATTGCTTCAGGCACGGTCGACATCCCCACCACATCAGCCCCGATGCGTTGAAGGAAGCGGTATTCCGCCCTGGTTTCCAGCATGGGTCCCGGAAAGGCAGCATAAACACCTTCATGAAGCATAATGCCTCTCTCTTCCGCTGCCCGCCTCAAGAGTTCATTGATCTCCCGGCTGTAAGGCTCGCTCATATCCGGGAAGCGCGGACCGAGTTCATCATAGTTGGGGCCTATCAGCGGGTTATCGCCAAGCATGTTAATATGATCGTTTAACATCATGAGGCTGCCCTTGGGTATATTCATGTTAATGGTACCGCAGGCATTGGAAACCAGAAGTGCTTTGATCCCCAGCATCTTCATCACCCTTACGGGAAATACCACTTCCTGAAGGCTGTATCCTTCGTAATAGTGGAAACGCCCGTGCATGGCAAGCACTTTCTTTCCTGAAAGGCTGCCGTAAATAAGCTCACCTTTATGAAATTCCACGGTCGATACCGGGAAATACGGAATATCCTCGTAGGGAATTTTTAGCTCAATGTTTATCCGGTCAACCAGTTTCCCAAGTCCCGTACCCAGGATTATGCCTATCTCCGGTGAACTCACACCTTTTTGCTGAAGGTAATCTTTTGACTCTATGATTTTTTTCATGTATCAGCTTTTTCAATCACCCTCCTCACGCCCTGGCCAGAGGTACGGGGTTCACGGGTGAGGTGCAAAAATAGAAAGATTTCATTAGCCAGACTCTGCCTCCCACTTATGCACAACATCCTGTTAATTTCAATTGTATACAATTTATTTATCTAACAAAATTTAATATAGTTTTGTGCGTTGATATACAAAAATGTTTAATACCTCTTTACTAAACGCTTAACACATCAATAAGATGATCAAACAAATCCTCAAAATTACATTTCTGATGATGATCGCCGTCAGTTTGGGATCCGGTATGTCGGGATGTAAAAGCAAGAAGAAGCTTGCACGCGAACAGGCTGCTGCTGAGTACGCAAAAAAAGTTGAAACAGCCAGGCAGGACCTGCTGTCGATCATTAACGACGACAACATGAGCCTGAATGACAAAAAAAGCAAACTGCAAAGGGTGAAGGACATGAACCTGAACGAACCCGAAATACTTGCGCTCATACGTGAAGCCGAGCAGGTCATTGCAGATCAGGAAGAAGAAATGCGAAGAAAATGGGAGGAGGAGAACAAGAAAAATGACGAGGCCATGAGCTTGTCGCTGGCCGATTACTTCGCACTGGTGGCCGGAGCGTCAAGCATTGAAAATGCGAACAAAAAGATCAATGAAGCACTCAGCCTCTTCGAAAGCCCTAATACACCGGTACTTATCATCATCAGCCAGGATGGCGACCTGAAAGACTATGACAGGCCCACCACGGCGAAGAAGTACCTTGAATACCTGAAAGACCAGAAAAAGAACCTGAACGAGATCGATAATATCGAATACAACGATAACGGGAAGATCAAATTACTTGAACTTATCAAAAAGGATTATTAAACCATGAAAAGAATTAGCCTGATAATATTACTTCTGACCGGTATGGCTTTCAGCTATACTGCTCAGGCACAGACCGACATCAGTCCTGAAAGGAAAAGGGCCATCGACAGCCTGGCCATGGAAAAGATCCGTGACCTCGGAAAATACATCAGCATCATCGGAAACAAGCAAACGCCTTTTTCCGAAGCCAAGAGGGTGATCGACCGCACCCTTGAACTATTTGTCGAAGACGCACAGATGGGTGTTTCATCCCTGTACCGCGAAGAGGTGACCTATTACGGAATAAAGGAATACCTCGAAAGGTTGATGCTGCTCAACTACGACAAAGTCAAGATCGAATGGTTCAACATAGAGTATATCAGTGATCTGGAACTGCAACCTGACGGAAGGTATGTGGGTGTTATCACCATTTTCCAGCGCTTTGAAGGTACCTCCGACGATGGACTTATATACAAAGATGTTACAAAAAAAGACATCACGGTATATGTAGAACGAAAGCAAACCCAGATCCAGGGGAAACTGATCGGTTTCTGGGACGTACTCCTCGGCGACATCAGGGTGGTTGAAACAACTAAATAATTTTCCATGCTAAAACGCATTTTTATCCCGGCAATAATGCTATTGTTGGTATTATTGCCGTGGCAGGCGGAAACCCAGGATATTGGGAGTTTTCAGTATGACGAGTCGGAGCTTTATGCTGAAACAAAGCAGGTGAACCAGTTCTTCCGGAGGTTTAACGGGGAAGAGGATAAGCATGGAGAGCGGCTGTATGCCAAAGACAAAGACTTTCGCACCTATAAATTGCGGAAAAAGTACCTCCCTAACCTCTTCAACCTTGAGAACACTATACTCTCGGAAGCAGCCAAAGAAAAGTTCACTGAACTGGTGCTTGACAAGAATGACCCCATCTACCTCGAATTCCATGGCGGCGCCTGGATCTGTGAGCTGAAAACAATATTCCGGTACCGTGGCGTAGAGGAAGAATTAACCCTTTTAATGGCGTTGCAGGAAGAAGAAGTCGGCTCAAAATGGGTGATCGACGGGGTATATTTCAAACCTTTTCATGATGTACTGAAAAAACCCGATAACAGCCACTTCAACGACAGCAAGTTCCTCCATCCCCTGAGTCATGAAGTCGGATTTATGAATATTTTCAGGGTGTTCAATGAGAACGACAGCCTGGAATATTTTGCCCGGCGGGACTTTACGCCCGATTACTTATCTTTGTTCTTTTATGAGATCAAGGAAGGGAGGCTGGAGTTCAAAACAGTAAAGGACCTGAAATTTCATTTCTTCCAGATAGACGGATGGTATTTTGAACTTACGTACTTCAATCGCGACGGGTATAATAGCGGATGGCTGATCTCCAACCTCCTGGAGATAGATGACAAGAACAGGGATATCCTGCTCAACTACATATACCATGAGTAAAATTTACTTCTTTGTTGCCTTCTTGCTGTTATTCCTCTTCCCGGCTGGCATATCGGCCCAACAGGATATCAATCCTGAAAAGATCACGGAATATAAAGTCAATGTTCAGAATCTCGTCGACTTTCTCGAGTATTCCTTCAATACCCTGGGTGATCCCGCTACACCGGTAAGAGACAAGGATGTTATCATCAACCAGAGTTATGCAAAGATATTCCGTGATGCGGAAGTACAGATCGAAGATGATCTCGACGACAACAGGGAAACCCTCATAAACAAGGATGTTCAGGCTTACCTTAAAGACATCGACTTCTTTTTTAAACAGGCTGTTTTCAGCCTCAATGTAAGCAGCATAGAACAACGTTACACTGCCGAGCAGGAACTTTACTTCCTGGTTACCCTGACGCGTACCCTTAATGCGACGACCATCACCGACGACACTGTCTCGTCAAACCGTGAACGATTTATCGAGGTCAATTTCGATGAAGAAGCACAGGACCTGAGGATCGTATCCATCTATACTACCAAGATCGATGAGCGGGAAGAACTTTTTGCCTGGTGGAACAATATGCCCACAGCCTGGAGGGAAGTGCTCGGGCACGAAGCCATCATCACCGATACGGTACGCCTGTCGAATGTTATTGAGATCAACGACTCCATTGCTGTCGCGCAACATTTTGGCATGGTCGAGGTGCCTGTCGACACTTTCCTTGTTTATGGTGGCGATACGCTTTTTATTGAAGAAACAGATACCCTGGAGGCATTGCTCACCGATACCCTGATCCTGCAAAAAAATGTAGCCTACCGTATGCTGCAACGGCTGTCATCCGAAACGGAGATCGATATCAGCAATAACCTGAACATTAACAGTCTGACCCCGCTTTCAAGCATGGGTGAATTAAAAAAGGTAAGCTGCGCAAATACCCTGGTCGATGACCTGCATCCCCTCAGAAACCTCATTAACATCAGGTCGCTCGATTGTTCCGGCACCCCTGTGAAAAGCATTGCCCCACTCCAGTATTCCATCTCCCTGAAAAGCCTGGATATCAGCTCCACCATCATACAGGATGCAAAATTACTTTCGAATCTGAGAAATCTTGAACAGCTCGACATTAGCAATACCACGGTAGACAGTATTGAGATGTTAAGGGAAATGAAGCATCTCGAGGACTTGAGGATGAACAACACCATGATCGCCGATCTCTCACCACTGGAAAAGCTGACATCACTGAGGATACTAAATCTGTCAGGAACCTATGTTCGCGACCTGGATCCGATCAGGGGATTGGAAAACCTCGAGAGGCTTTACATGAGCAATACCGCGGTAGAAAACCTTCAGCCGCTCGCGGGACTGGAAAAGCTCCAGACCATATACCTCGACACCACCAATGTAAGCGACCTGAACCCACTCAGCGGACTTGAGAAGCTTGAAAGCATCTATTGCGATAATACCGGGATCACAGCCGGTAAAGCGAATAAATTCATGGCTGCCAATACGAATGTGATGGTCATTTATGAGTCGGTTGCACTTACGAACTGGTGGTACAAGATGCCTGAAGCATGGCGGGATATTTTCCGGGAGCAGGTTCAGCTTGACCCGGAACCGACCAAAGAACAGCTGCACCGGGCGATAAAGATCACCGAGATCGATGTTTCCGGTAAGCACGGCATCAGCAGTTTGTTGCCTGTAAAGAATCTGGTGCACCTGAATAAACTCGACTGCAGCCACACCAGTATCGATAACCTCTGGCCTCTGTCAGAACTGATCGATCTCCAGTACCTTGATTGCTCCTACACACCGGTGAGTAACTGCGAACCCCTGCACGATCTGACCAAGCTCGATTACCTTGACCTCAGCAACACGGCAATAAGCAATATTGAATGCATCTCGAGGATCAAAGGAATGCGGGTACTTAAGATCAATGGAACTGCAACCGCTAAGATCAATGTATTTGGCAAATCCAATATCGACCTGATATATGCTGAAGAAACAGCTGTGGATATGGGAGAGGTCATCGCTTTCAGGAAAGACAATCCGGAAACCACCATTGTGTACCAGACTTCAGAATTGCAGGCATGGTGGACGGCGCTGCCTGCTCCATGGAGGGAGGTCTTCAGTAAGGCTTCGGGCATCAAAGGTGAGCCCGGGGCGGAAGATCTGCAGCGAATCGCCGACCTAACGGAGATCGATATCTCGCAAAATAATGCCATCACGGGGCTCACCCCCTTGCTTAAGCTCTACCTGCTGCAGTCGTTGAAGATGAACGACACACAGATCGCCGATCTGAGCCCCATATCAACGATGGGCACAATAGAAAAACTGAATATCTCCAACAATCCCGTGTCCAGCCTCGAAGCTATTTCAGGCCTTACAAACCTGCTTGAACTGGAATTCAGGAACACACGGGTGGATGATCTCGAAGCCCTTACAGGGCTGACCAGGCTGAGGGTACTGGATATGGCCGGCACCGACATCAAAAAGATCGATGAGCTGGCTTTCCTTGGCAATCTTGAGGAACTCTCGATATACAACACCAGGGTTAAATCCCTGGATCCGCTGGAAGGGTTGACCAAACTGAAACTCCTTAAATGTTATAACACCAATCTGAAAGAGAAAAAGGTGGAAAAATTCCAGGAGAAAAAACCGGGAGTGGAGATCGTTTTTTATTAAGCCAGATCACAATATTTCAGAGGTCCTTCGACGGACTTTATGCTGCGCCCGGTGAAGCACTCGTAATTCTATGCTTCCTATTATAAGCCGGGGCACCATTTCCGTAAATCCCGCATCTATATAACAAAAGATATTTATTAGCTTTGTTCGACTTAATTATAAAGCCTGTATGAAAGCATTGTCCCTGTTTATCCCTGTTTGTTTTGTCAGCCTCACACTGTTTGCCCAGCTTGCCCGCAACCAGGCCGGCAATTTTGAACTGCAGCCATTGAGCGACACCGAGATGGAAGCTTTGAAAAAAGTGCCGGAGCTCAAAATGCCGGCTGAATATAAGAGCAAAGACCTTCCTGCCATTGTCGACAACTCCGTCCAGCCATATATGAGAGAGGTATTTCAGCAGCATATGTACAGCTGCGGGCAGGCAGCCGGTATTGCTTATAATTTCACATACGAGATAGACCGGGCACGCGATATTCCCGCCAATGTCAATGAGAACATGTACCCCACTCATTTTACCTGGAACTGGATGAACGAGGGATATGGATATTATGGCGTGAGTTTCCTCCATAGCTTTGAGGTATTGCGGCACTGCGGTAACATGAATATAGCTGATTATGGCGGCACCACCTATTCAGGAGGAGAATCCAGGTGGATATCAGGCTATGATGAGTATTATAATGGGATGGGTAACAGGATCAATAAAGCCTTCCAGATACAGATCGGAACGCCCGAAGGGCTTGAAACCTTTAAACACTGGATCAACGATCACCTGGAAGGTGCTCCTGTCGGCGGGGTCGGCAGCTTTTATTCCCAGTATATGAGTGCCAGCAATACCCTGCCTGCCGGTACACCGGAAGAGGGAAAATACGTACTCACATATTTTGGCGGTAGTGCCAACCATGCCCAGACCATCGTCGGCTACAATGACTCCATCCGCTGGGACTACAACAACGATGGCCAGTATACCAACGACATTGATATCAATAACGACGGCGTTGTAAACATGAAAGACTGGGAGATCGGCGGGTTTAAAATGGTACAGAGCTACGGTGGCGTACCCAACTGGGGCGATCAGGGCTATGCATATATGATGTACAAAACAGTAGCTGATAATCTCGGGGAAGGCGGCATCTGGAACCATTGCGTTTACGTACTCGATGTAAAAGAGACATGCGAGCCCCAGGCTACCATGAAGGTGACCCTTACACATATCAAGCGCGACAAGCTCAAAGTAATTGCCGGCGTTTCAAACAACGTGAATGCTACAGTTCCTGACTATGCGATGGAATTCCCCATTTTGAATTACCAGGGGGGCGGACAATACATGCAGGGCGGCTGGAGCAACCCCGACAACAGGACACTTGAATTCGGCCTCGATATTTCTCCCCTCTTAAGCCATATCAACCTCCAACAGGATGTGAAGTTCTTCCTGCAGGTATATGAATATGATCCCACCCATACCGGGTACGGGGAGATCAACAGCTTTTCCGTCATGGATTATACAGGAGGAAGCCCCGTAGAACACGTTTGCCCTCAAACCGACGTGCCCATCAATGATAACAACCTTACCAGAATGAGCCTGCTGGCCAGCTTTGATTTTGACCGTGTTCAGATTGCAAATTCGGCCTTGCCGGCGGCAAATATCGGCCAACCCTATTCGGTACAACTTACCGCCAGTGGTGGCACGGAACCTTATGAATTCCGGCTGCTTAAACACTACGATGAAAATAACTCAAGCCAGACGTTCCCCACTTTCAACCAGACACAGTTGTATCCCAACTCCAGCAACAGCGGGTTTGTAACACGGCAACTCGATTTCGACTTCCCGTATTACGATTCAACATATTCTGCTGTGACAGTGCATGTTGACGGATACCTGATGTTTGATGAGCAGCTTTTCCCCTACCCGTATTTTGGCGACGACATGGTGATGTTCAGGATCACAAGGAATATTTCTCCTTTTATGTGCCATGACATCAGGCTTTATTCTTCCGATAACGACGGGATATGGTATGAAGGAGATGAAACGCAGGCCACTTTTCGGTGGAATGCATCCATCGATGGCAATCCCGGCGGCACCGACCTGAACTTCGCTGTAAGGCTGTTCCCCGACGGTACGATCGAATACCTCTATGGCGATATTGTGATCGAAGAAGCCACAAAATGGGTTGCCGGCCTGAACGACGGCAACGAACATGACATGCAGTTCTCCTCTTTCTATCCCGATGCCGTGCCACAGCCAAACAAATGCTATGCCTATGAAATGTACGACTACCCTGACGGCCTCAGCATATCCGAAAGCGGTCTGCTAAGCGGGGTGGTCAACCAGCCCGTGAACGGGGAAACCATGACGTTCAAGCTGACCGATAACAATTTTGTGTACGATATTAGAACGCTTCTATTCTCTACTTCAGGCATACAGATCGTGGATTCGATCGTGTCAGGCGGAGACGGGGTGATCGAATACGGTGAGCTGGCTAACCTCAGCGTTGAGCTGACCAACCTGGAAAACACTACGGTTACCGGTGCAAATATGTACATCAGTACCCAGGACCCGTATATTAACATTATCGACGACAGCCAGTATATTGGAAATATGCCGGTAGGGGTTCCTATTTACCTTGAGAATGCCTTCAGGTTCCAGGTAGCATCCGATATTCCCGATAACCACACCTTTGAATTGGCTACAACGATCACGGGATCAACGAAAGAAACCTGGGAAAGTACCCTGGCTTATACCGCCTTTGCTCCCGATCTGCAGCTCACGGATGTGCTGATCGACGACGGACAGAACGGCCGGCTCGATCCCGGGGAAACAGCAGATATGCTTGTACAGATTTATAATGGAGGAGGCAGCAGGGGATCCATGCTGGAGTGTTTGCTCAGTACTGCAGATCCTCTCATAACCATCAACAATGCCGGGCAGATGCTTCCGCTGCTCAGCCCCGACAGCAGCGAATGGCTGGTATATAATGTAAGTGTAGACCCGGCTACCACCATAGGGCATACCGTTGATTTCCTGCTCGACATCAGCGGAAACATGGGATTTCAGACCAGCCTCCCATTCCAGCAGCGGATTGGGCTGACACTGGAGGATTTTGAAACCGGCGATTTCAATCTCTTCAGCTGGGGATTCAAAGGCAGCCGAAACTGGGCCATCGAAGATAACAATCCATGGGAAGGCGACTTTGGTGCACGCTCAGGATCGATCTCACACGAAAGCCAATCTGTAATGATCCTTGATATCGACGTTATTGAAGCAGGAGACCTGAGCTTTTACCGCAGGGTGAGCTGCCAGGACGATGCCAACGATAACAGCGACTATCTCTCTTTTCATATCGACGGCGTTGAACAGGCGCGCTGGGACAGCATCCTTGGCTGGGAAATGGTTTCCTTCCCCCTGAGCACCGGGTACCACAGGCTTGAATGGAAATATACCAAGGATGGGGCCATAAGCGAGGGGCTTGATGCCGCCTTTATCGACTATATAAGCTTCCCTGGAAGTATCGATATCAATCCCCACCTGGCATTTTCGCACAATGAAATTGATAAGGCAATGAAACCCGGTGAGCAAGATACAGACACCTTCGTGATCAGCAATGATTTTGAAGGGGATCTGGATTTCAGTTTGATCATCACCTCTGTAAACGACGGTGCATCAGGAAACAGGAGTATTGAAGGTTCCTATCTTGAATGTGATGAGAATTCGTTCTTTTCAGGGGAGGAGTTCACATGGGGATTTACGCTCTATAATGCCAGTGAGGACGATGAATGGATCACCGACCTGATCATTCAGTTGCCCGTTGGAATAGTAGCACAGGGTACCAATAACTTTGTCGGCGGAAGCAATGGCGACCTGATGTTCACAGGCTCCTTTGGAAACGGGGCAAGCATGAACTGGCACTTTGAAGACGGAAGCGGATGGGGTGCCATTAAAGGAGGGGAATATGCCCATGCCAACATCAATGGAATGGTTGAAGCCGGATACAGCGACGATGCCGTGCTGGAATATGTCATCACAGGAGACCTGTACGGGAACGAACCCCATGTGATAGAGGGAAGCATAACACTGGATAACCTGGGCAGCATTGTACCCTGGATCAGTTGCGATATGTACGAAGGGAACGTACCTCCGTCAGGCCAGCAGGATATCCTGGTAACATTCAATACCGGGGGCCTGGATGACGGGGACTATTACTGCAACCTTGTCATCAGGGATAATTTCCAGCATGAGTCCATCATACCCGTCCACCTCCTTGTTGACACCTACCTCGGGCAAGAAGAAACCTTGGAACCGGGCATGGAGATCGATGTTTACCCCAATCCATTCACTGAAGGAACGAACATAAGTTTCGATCTGAGCAAAGAGACAGAGGTAAGCATTAAAGTGGCCGACCTCCGGGGCAGGACCCTCGATAGGATAGCCGAAGGGATCATGCTTTCCGCCGGGAAACATAACTTTAGCTGGGATCCCGAAAGTGAAACGGTCGGGGAAGGCATGTTTTTCATTATCTTTGAATACAATGGAGCCAGGGTGGTAAAAAAAGTGATCAGGCATGATTAGGACATGATGAGGAAAACCACCTTTCTTTTACTTCTGGGCCTTGCGGGCTTTACAAGCCTGTTTGCACAAGGTTCATTTCCGGAACAGGCTCCGGGGCTGACCCCGTATGATTCGCTCATGCTGGCTAAACTGCCTGAACTGAAGGCTATGCCTGTGCTGAAAAGCAATGAGCTTCCGTCTGCGGTCGATAATTCCAGGCTAAAATATTACAGGCCAATTTATGAACAGGTAAGCAACGAATGCGGTCAGGTAAGCGGGATCGCGTATAATTTTACGTATGAGATCAACCGGCTCAGGGACCTGCCTGCCAATGTACCGGAGAACCAGTACCCGCCGCACTTCACTTATAATTTTATGAATGGCGGCTATGGATGGTACGGGGCAAGCTATTTTCACAGCTTCGAGATCCTGAAAACACTCGGATGCCCCAGCGTAAGTACTTACGGTGGCATGGCTGCAGGAGGTGAAAGCCGATGGATGGACGGCTATTACAACTATTTGGGTGCCATGAGCAACCGCATAAGGGATGTATACCAGATAAAAACAGATACAGAAGAAGGCCTCCTGCAGTTGAAGCACTGGCTGCACAACCACCTCGACGGGTCCGAAACAGGAGGAGTGGCCTCCTTTTATGCCAACTCCCCCTGGAATACCAAGACCTTACCCCAAGGTACGCCTGAGGCAGGCAAAAAAGTGATCACCTACTGGGCAGGCAATCCCTCGCATGCCATGACCATAACCGGGTATAATGACTCTATCCGTTATGATTATAACGCTGATGGAAAATATACCAATACCATCGACCTTAACGATGACGGCTTCGTGGATATGCGCGACTGGGAGATCGGCGGACTGGTATTTGCCGATGGCTGGATCGGGGGCATTAACTTCGGCGACAGCGGCAGGTGCTACATGATGTACAAAACACTGGCTGATGAACTTTACGAAGGAGGCATATGGAACAATGCCGTTCATATTCTTGATGTAAAAAGCCTGGAGCATCCACGCCTGGCGGCGAAGATCAGGATAACACATGAACGCAGGGGCATGCTCAGGATACGGCTGGGCGTTGCCTCTGGTGAAAATGCAGAAGAACCCGATTATACGATCAGCTTCCCCGTTTTCAACTTCCAGGGCGGGATGCAGTATATGCAGGGTGGCTGGAGTCCGGCGGAAAATAAAACCATAGAATTCGGACTTGACATCACACCACTGCTGGGAGGAAACCTGAGCCTTCCGCCGAAAAAATTCTTCCTTATGGTCGATGAGCGTGATCCGGAAGGAAGCGGCAGCGGCCGGATCGAATACTTCTCCGTGATCGATTACTCCCAGCTCTACCCCATCGAATCTTCGTGGGAGCACACAACGATGGACATTCTCAACAACAGCACAACATCTGCCTCGCTCATTATTTCAAATGATCCGGAAGTGATGCTTATCACTACCACTGATCTGCCGGTGGCCGTTGTCGGTGAGCCCTATTCTTTCCAGCTGGAAAGCAGCGGCGCAACAGCGCCCGTACAATGGACACTGTTGCATGCCTGCGCAGAAGAACAGTTCCAGTCGGCACTCAGCTATACCGGAACCACTATTGAAGCCGAAAACAACGATTACGGAAATATTCCCGTCAGCCTTGCATTCAGCTTCCCATTTTATGGCGAACACTATGATACGATATATGTCCATCCCAGGGGCCTGGTCATGTTCGAGAATACAAACTATCCCTGGCCTTACATCCGCGACAGCGAACTGCTCATCCGGAACACAAAATGCATTGCACCTCTCCTGGCTAAATACCTTGTTATAGATCCTGATTCCGGCCATCGCATTTGGGTGGACCAGGCATCAGCAATGGCCAGCATAGTGTGGAAAGGAAATATCGCAGATCCCGCCTTCGAACAAGATGTGGAATTCGGCCTCACCCTCTACCCCGATGGACATGTGGAATTTATCTTTGGAAAAGGCTTTGATGGGTACAAAACCCTGTGGTCGTGCGGAGTATCAAAGGGCGATGAGCAGAACTATTTCATTCCTTCCCTTGCCGAAAATGAAGTGATCCAGGATCAAAGCGCCGTCAGGATCGCCATCTCGCCCCTGCCCGATGACATTCAGCTCAGCCCTGAAGGCTTACTGACGGGAACGCCTTCTGATTATTACCAGTCCCTGCCACTGACCTTCAGTGCAGAAGATGACGACCATTGCCGGAGCCGACGAACACTGTTATTTTCAGCCGGCGACCTTGGGTTGGATGAAACTTATTTGCAGGACGATCATGTTTCCACTTACCCGAATCCTTTTTCGGAAAGTATTTCCATCAGGTTTGAAAAAAACCTGAACTCAGGCAGCTGCAAGATCTACAACATGAATGGTAAGCTGGTCAGGATACTGGCCATCAGGCAGGAAATAAAAATAGGACAAATATTCAGGTGGGACGGAGAAAACGAGCAGGGCGAGATATGCCCGGCAGGCCTATACCTGCTGGTGACCGGAAACGGGATGCAATCCTTAAGCAAGAAGCTTTTATATACGGGCCGTTAAGCATGCTTTACGGCCAAAAAGATTAAATTTGCCATCAAAATTTCGAATAGCATGGACGAAATATTGAAACAGTCGGCGATATGGGCCGAAGCCCTGAGCTCGGGCGATGAAAACAATGTTACAGCCCTTTACCATAAAGATGCTGTCCTCTGGGGTACCCTCTCCCCCGTGATCCGGAATACACCTGCATTGATCAGGGAGTATTTTGTAAAGTTTGCCACGCTCGACAGGATAAAGGTTGATTTCAGCGACCCTGTAGTCAGGCAGTACGGGAATGTAGCGATCAACACGGGGTATTATGTATTCAGCTGGTATGAAGACGGGGGAAAAGTAGTGGTGCCGGCGAGGTATACCTTCGCATATGTGAACGAAGGTGGCTGGAAGATCATCGACCATCACTCTTCAGTGGTGCCCGAGCAGCCTTTCGACCTGTCGAAATATATAGAATCCTGACCCTAATGTCGGTTTGGATCCGGTACAGAGCCCGGATCAGCAAATAGTGTTCGCATAGCATGGTTTTCAGCAGCAGTTTATTTCTTCTGTACTTTTTTCCGGCCTTCCTGGTCGTGTACTACCTGCTGCCCAGAGTAGCCAAAAACCCCTTTGCACTGCTCGCCAGTATACTCTTTTACGCCTGGGGAGCACCCGCATTTGTATTTGTTGTGCTGGGTTCCATCCTCCTCGACTTTTATATCGTAAAAACACTTGACAGGAAGAAAAGCCGTGTAAAAGACTGGCTGCTTGCTGCCTCCATGGCTCTGAACATAGGCCTGCTGCTGTATTTTAAATACGCCAACTTTTTTGTCGATAATGTGAACGAAGTACTCGGCTTTCTGGGTATGGATGCCATCCACTGGGTGCGCGTAGCCCTGCCTATCGGTATCTCCTTCTTTACCTTCCAGAAGATCACCTATGCTGTTGATGTGTACCGGAAAGTGCATGCCCCTTTAAAGCTGGTGAGTGATTATGCCCTGTACATCCTGATGTTCCCGCAGCTGATCGCAGGTCCCATCGTACGATATAACGAGATCGCCGACCAGCTGGTCGACAGGCGGGCGAACGAGAACATCAACAACCGCCTCACCGGATTCTTCCGCTTCGTGATCGGCCTTTCCAAAAAGGTCCTTATCGCAAACGTGCTGGGGGAGGAAGTCGACCGCATTTTTGACCTTGGCGGCGGTGCTGTCGACAGCATGACCGCATGGTATGGTATCATCGCCTACGGTTTCCAGATCTATTACGATTTTTCGGGTTATTCCGATATGGCCATCGGCATCGGGCGCATGATCGGCTTCCGTTTCCCCGAGAACTTCAACAACCCGTATATTTCGCAAAGCATTTCAGAGTTCTGGCGCCGGTGGCACATGACCCTCGGCCGCTTCATGAAGGATTATTTATACATCCCCCTGGGCGGGAACAGGGTATCGACACGTAAAATGTATTTCAACCTCTGGGTGGTGTTCCTGATCTCCGGTTTCTGGCACGGGGCATCGTGGAATTTCGTGATCTGGGGAGCCTTCCACGGGCTGTTCCTGATCGCCGACCGCATCTTCCTGCTAAAGTTCTATAAAGCCATTGGCAAGGTGCCGAGCATCATCATCACCTATCTCATCGTGCTGGTCGGATGGGTGTTCTTCAGGGCGGAAACACTGCCGGAAGCACTGGCTTACCTCGAAAGCATGTTTTCCTTTTCCGGCAGCGGGGCTGATGTGTTTTTCGACAGCAAGTTCAACACCATCATGCTCATTGCGGTCTTTTTCTCCTTCTGGGGCGGGTTCAGGAAGATAGAAGCATGGCAGGAACGCCTCTTTGCAGAAAAACAAAACAACCGTACCATCAGCCTGATGGTATTGTTCAGCATAGTGTTCTTCCTTATCAGCCTGGCAGCCATCACCTCTTCGGGCTTTAACCCATTTATTTATTTCAGGTTCTGACATGGCAGGGAGAATAAAACATATCGCCTTCATCCTGATCCTGGCAGCCATGCTGCTGCCAGCAGCCCAGGGCCTGTTCGGATGGTTCCCTGAACGGGAGCTCCATGGTGATTTCACTCCGAAAACAAGACCCGAACTAAATGATTCGACCTGGTTCTCGGGCCGCTACCAGGAAGGCTTCGAGCCCTGGCTGGAAGAGAACATCGGTTTCCACAACGGGCTGGTCAGGCTGCACAACCAGCTGGATTACTCCCTCTTTCATAAACCACATGCCGACGGCGTGATCAGGGGTAAGGATGGCAACCTCTTCGAGTACGATTACATCAGGGCCTGGATGGGCAAGGACTTTGTGGGTGAAGCACTGATCGACCTCAAGCTGAGGCGGTTCAGGTATCTCCAGAAGCACCTGAAAGATGTTTTCAATATCGACCTGGTGCTGGTGCTGGAACCGGGAAAAGCCTCTGTATACGAAGGGGACATCCCTGAAGAATATGTAAAAGCAGAATCAGGCAGGAGCAATTATGATGTGGTCAGCCGCAGGGCATCAGAACTCGGCATCAACCTCATCGACCTGAATGCATGGTACAAAAAGATCAAAGACACTTCATCATACCCGGTATTTCCGCCTCAGGGGACACACTGGAGCGAGTTTGCGATGTGGTATGCCGCCGACTCGCTGATCACCTATATTGAGGAAATAAGAGGGATCGACCTGCCGGAAGTCGTCATCGACAGCATCGTGTACAGCAATGAGCTGCGTTCTACCGACTATGACCAGGGCATCACCCTGAACCTCATCTTTGAGCTGGAGCACGGGCCCATGCCCTACCCGCATTTCCACTTTGTGGAGGACAGCTCGCACAGCAAACCCAATGTGCTTGCCGTGGCCGACAGTTATTACTGGAATATCTTCAATACCCGCATCCCGAAGCACCTCTTTAACAACGAGGCCTTCTGGTATTTCTATAAAAAGGTGTATCCCGATTCATATTACGGTGATAAGCCGGTTGCAAGCCTGGATATCCGCCGGGAGGTGGAGAAACAGGATGTGATCTTGTACATGGCCACGGAACGCTTCCTGTATATGATCGACAGGGGTTTTGTGGATGACCTCTGGGGCTTTTACGGGCTGCCACAGAGCAGGGATGAACTTATCCGCATCAAAACGAAGATCCTTATCGATCCATCCTGGTTTGGTATGCTGGTGGATGAAGCAGATCAGAAAAAACAGGAGCTGGCCCGGGTACTCGACCGCCATGCCCATTATGTGTTCAGGCAGGAAAAACCGGAAGCATATTTTTCCACTTATGGCCCCGAGGCCATCATGAATGATATCAGGAACAATGAAAACTGGCTGCATGACCTGGAAGAAGATGCGGCATCAAAAGGCATCCCGCTTGAAGAGCGGGTGATGGCAGAAGCCCGCTATATCCTGGAAAAGGATCACCCTCATGCCCTGGCGAAGTATGACCGCATTCAACAGCTCATGCAAAACATCCGTTCCGACCGTGCGTGGTACAAGTATGTATCAGAAAAGGCAAAGCGCTACTATATGACAGAAGAGGAGATGCTGCGGGCGGAGGCGGAGTATGTTTTTCGGATGGAATCCGAAGAGCATTGAGCGATCGGACGATGTAACGATTTGGCATGAAATCTTGTAGCGTTTGCAAGTACCGGGAAAAGTGTAAGCATCCCTGCAGGGCATGATATACATACACTGAATAATAATATTTTTCAAAAATCTATTATATTTTTTGCAGAATAGAAATTTGTATGTATTTTTGCAGTCCTTTTAGCCGCAATAGCCTTGGCGAAGGCGGTAAGGAAACGTTCATTAAGAGCACGGACTGGTAGTTCAGTTTGGTTAGAATGCCGGCCTGTCACGCCGGAGGTCGCGGGTTCGAGTCCCGTCCAGTCCGCCAAAAAAGCCCTCGCGTCAATTGACGCGAGGGCTTTTTTACTTCTTCTTTCATCTATCACCTTCTTCAATCCCCTTCTTATATCTGTATTTTCTCATCCCGCTCCAAGCCGTAGAAACATCGAACATCGAACATCGGGCATCGAAAATTGAGCATCGAAAAACACATTTCAGATTTCAAACACAGCATACAGAACCGAAGCCCCTCAGCAAGCTCGGGATATGAACTCCAGCGGACAACAAAAAAGGCTGCCCGTTCGGGACAGCCTTTTCTATTTTGGAAGTGAAATAATCAGATTACTTCACGATCATTTTGTTCGATACGCGTTCGCTTCCAACCGTTACAGTGTAGAAATATACACCTGAATCGAAGCTACTCACGTCGATAGTCACTTTCTTGCTTCCGTTAACAATACCGGCATCAGCTGAGTAAACAGTCTGGCCAACCATATTGGTAACTTCAACCCTTGCGGGTGCAACTGTTTCGCTGCTGATCTCGATCACGGTGCTGTTAACAGCCGGGTTCGGGATATTCTGTGAAACGCTGAGTGTTTGTGCGTCATCGGCAACATTGTCATCTACGCCAACATAGGTGAATCCAATTCCACCAACATAGGTGTGGGTGATCGGAGCACCTGCATCATTGCCCTGGAACTCGGTAATGGTAACCGATGTTGAGACCGGGATTTCATAAAAGTCACCGATCTTGGGTGTCAGCTCTGATACATAGTGGAAGAAATAGAAACCTGAAAACAGGTCATCCTGGGTAAAGTTTACCGGTTCTCCCATTGGAGTCTGGTCCATGGCAGCATATCCCCATCCTTTGATGTCAGGATTGAGGACTTCAGCGGGTTCGGGACCTGTAAAGTCGTCAGCCCATACGCAGAATACGGCCTGCTCATCAACTGATTTGGAAGCCTGTAACCTGTGGTCCCAGGTTACATCGCCAAAGGCATTGTCAGGGGCAACATCAGTCAGTACGGAGTCAACGAAGATAACATCGACGAGACCATCCTGGTCAATGATAAAGTCAAAAATGTGACCACCTGCCAGTCCGTTCACGATCCAGTAACCATTATCCGGATCCAATACGTCACCGGCTGAGGAACCAAAAACGTTTGAGAAAAGGTGCAGTTTACCTTCATAGTCTACAACACCGGGGTAGGTCCTGTCGCCAGTAAGGAATGTAGGACGCACCGTACCGGGGTTACCGGCTGCATCTTGCCATGGCGGGAGATATTCTACGAGGGCCGGGTGGTCTTCGAGGTCGATATACAGTTCGTCCCAGTTTTCACCGCCGTCGGTAGTATACGCCAGCTGTGGCTGGTATACACCATAGTCGTAAGTTTCGTTGGTGGCACCGATCATCCACATGTAACCGATGGATCCGTCGAGCGACCATGCTGACCATGTTGTATAGAGGGCAACAGCGTGACCGTCGGCCGGGTCGATCACCCAGTCGGGGGTGAATTCGTTAATTTCCCATTCAAAGCCTGTTGCGGGATCTTCGGTTGTACCAATATATTGCTTCATGGTCTGGTTAACACCAAGGTTACCCACGCTGGTGTAGTCCTGTCCGAAATTGTATACGGCACCGGGTACGATAGTCATGCTTGAGCGTCCCCAGTCGTTACCGGTAGCTGACCATGGATAGTAGTAAACATCTCCATTGGTTTCATCCACCTTGGCAGAGCCGTAATAAGTGTAGTTCCATGTACCGCCGGTATGTGAAGGACCACATACGACAGGGTAAAGATCGTCGTAGGTTCCCATGCCTTCGTGCAGGTAAGCAACACCAGAGGGATACCTCAGGGCATAAACATCCGGGTCTGGGTTCAGGACCATTACGTGGTTCCAGTTCTGTCCCATGTCAGTCGACATGTGCGCCATGATCGTTCCGGAAGCCAGAGCGGCCGGATAAGTGGCTGGGTCAGCCCTGTGCGTTCCCTGCAGTGTACCTGTAATAGGTTCGTAGGCCAGGCAGCGCTGGTAGGAAGTCAGTACTGAATAAACATTGCCTGATTTACCCATCTCAACACGGTCAACCATTGCTGATGTTCCTTCCTTCAGCTGTACGGCATTCGGCTGGAATTCGCTTCCTGTTTTGTAAAATGAAGCGTCGGTCCTTCTTTCAGTGTTGTTCTTTTTTAATTCTTTGTTGGATTTGTACACCTTCTGGGGGTATGCGCTGAGCATGATCCCGAAAGCCAATCCTAAGAGTAGTAATTTTTTCATTGTGATTGCTTTATTTGTTTAGTAGATTTATTAGTTTGTGCAAATATAAATAAATTTAATACCATTCACACTGCTTTATTCAATTCCATTTTTCTATAGACTCAAACTGGTTTACTTTTGGCGTCTGCCAGTTTATAATTGGTTGGTTAAACTTAATATTTAACAATTATTACGGCCCGATAAAAATCCTGAGCCTTGATCATAAATTTTTAAACATATGTAAAGTTTTCTACCTTTATGACCTCAAATCTTATCAATTTGAAAAACTAAACGTTCGCTCATGCCTAAAAAGAAGGACCAAGCACCTATACTAAGCTATAAAGAACGATATGACCTCGTACGCCACCCCAGGCGCATCCGCAGTTCGGATGTGATCGAGCGGGTATTTGACAACATCGATTATTACGGATCGCCTGATCCTTCCCTCATAGCAGCCAGGGGTTCCGTAAATGGGATCCCATGCATTATTTTAGGACAGGAAAAGCCCCGGAAAGGGAAAAAAAGCAAGGCTACCGGCATGGTGAAACCCGAAGGTTTTGGCTTCGGACTGGAAATGCTGGCCCAGGCCGAAAGGGATAAGATACCGGTGGTTTCTTTCATTGATACATACGGAGGTGACCCCAGCATGGATTCTGAGATGGGAGGTCAGTCTTTCCTGATATCTGACTCCATCAGCCGCTTTTGCGATGCCAACACGCCTACGGTCAGTTTTGTAATTGGTGAAGGCGGAAGTGGCGGAGCCCTGGCACAACAGGTAGCCGATAAGGCCTTCATGCTCGAAAATGCCATATACTCCGTTATCGCACCTGAAAGCTGCTGCCGGATCATCTTCCACCGCAGGCTGTCAGCCGGTGAAGATATTGAAGAGGTGTTGCCTGATGCGCTGAACATCCTGCGCCCCGGTGTTGAACACCTGCAGCGGATCGGTATGATAGACGATGTTCTGCCGGAACCGGAAAAAGGGGCCCATACCGACTATGACTTCACGGCAGAAGTGATTAAAAAAGCACTTACTAAAACCCTGCAGGAATGGATCTCGAAATCGCGTAAAGAAAAAAAATCAGTTAAGCCTTCCACGATCAAAAAACTGAAAGAAAAACGGCGGGAAAAAGTGCTGCATTACGGCGAATTCATTGATAACCTCGATAAACTGGCCAAACGCAGGACCAAACGTAAGTTTCCGGAAAAAGTTAAGACCATTGACCTGGAGCAGGAAGACTTTGAGATCATGCATCTGATCAAGGCCCACCTGGAAAAAGTAGGCATTGAAGACACCGAATTGGTAAATTGTGAAAAGCAATGGGACCCGGATAAAAACCTCTTCCGCGTAGCGGGTGGTTGCGGTTTTATTTCCAAGCAGGAATACGTCGATAATTTCTATGCTTGTCCGAAATGCGGTAAAGGGGAATACCTGAGTGTTGAGGAGCAAATTGAGAAAATTTGCGACAAAAACACCTTCAAGGAGATAGAAGGCGACCTTTCGTTTAAAAAGATGCTGAATGGCGATTTCTATAATTTCGGAAGCTATAAGGATAACCTTGAAAAAACAAAGGAAAAATCGTTTTCCAACGAAGGACTGGTTACCGGCACTGCCCGTATCAACGGGAAGGACATTGTGCTGGTGATCTCCGATCTGCGTTTTTTCGGCGGATCCTTCGGTGCCGTATTCGGAGAGAAGTTCAAACGAGCCGTTGACTACGCCGTTGAACATAAGCAACCATTTATTTCGGTTTGTTCCTCCGGCGGGGCCCGTATGAATGAAGGCCCCATGTCGCTGGCGCAGATGGCAAAGATGAATATGGCCCTGCTCGACCTGAAGAACGAAGGATTGCTATACCTTTCCATCATCACAGGTCCTACCACAGGTGGCGCCTACGCCAGCTATGTGACCCAGGGTGATATCATCATCGGGGAAGAAGGTGCCCTGGTTGAGTTTGCCGGACCGCGTGTTGTTATGGGCGGCGGATTCAGCGTCGACCGCGAAATCATCACCACAAACAAACTTTATGAGACCGACAAGATCCAGCACCTCGTAAAAAGAAGGGAACTGAAGGAACTTCTGTCGTATTATGTAAGACTTTTTTATGCCCTCCGTTACCCTGCTAAACGCAGGAACAGAGGCAGGATCCTCGATTTCAGGACCGCGTAGTGTTTGATAATTGAGACTCGAAACTCGAAACTTGAGACTTGAGACTTCATAATCCAGGTTCCATTAATTGTCCGACACTCATCACTCATCACTCGGCACCCTGCCTGCCGGTTTACCCGCCTGTGGCGGGCAGGCAGGTCGGCACCCGGAACTCAGATAGGCTCCTTTTTCCCTTACATCCCAAAACCTCTTATCTCCTTCGGGGGCTTTTACCCATGGCGGGACGGAGGAATCGATGATCACCAGGCCGGGATCGAACCAGTCAAACAGCTGTTCAATGTTAAAAGGGCATTTCCCCCGCAGGATCAGATATGCCGGAGCCGGCTTTTTAACAGGGGGTGAGCAATGTGGAAAGGCACCTGTCCAGAATATAATATGCTGGCATTGTCCATTCGGCATTGTCCATGCTGCATGATCCATTTGAGCATTGAGTGTATCGATAAAGCTTCTTTTTAGTCCTATGGCCAGCCAGTGTGGCCTGATGCTGTAATCAACTTTATCCGGCGAGTGCAGGAGCAGGGAATCTGCATAAAAATGATGCGTGGTGCCATTGATGCAGTCGTATGCAGAGTGACCCCTGACGGAATACACTACAAATGACCGCCGGGTAAGTTTTAAGTATTTTGTTTGCAAGCTGTTCAGGGATAGCAGCAGCAGGCACAATACCCCCATGATCAGAAAAATGTTTTTTTTACTGATCAGAAAGGCCGAGATGCAGCATATCAAAAGGGCCAGCAGTATGGCTGCCGGTAGGTCGATCATGATCTCTTCTGCCATGCCAAACGGTATGCTCTCAACCAGGTTTACCCCGGCATCCATGGTACGCAGGAGCATCTTGAATGCCTCTGCCACCCATGCTGATGCCATCGACACCGGAAGGATCAGTAGCAGTATGCCTGAATAGATGATAATGGACGACAATGGTATCACGATCAGGTTCGTGATCAGTCCGTAAAGCGGGAACTGGTGGAAATAATACAGTACCACCGGGAGTGTCCCGACCTGGGCAGCAATGGAAACTGTAGTGATGGACCAGATCCTGTCGATCAGTTTGTAACGAAAACAGAACAGGTTTTCCAGTGGCCTTTGAAGCGAAATGATCCCCAGTACCGCCGAATACGAAAGCTGAAAGCCGGCACCGTATAGCAACCGTGGATCCAGCATGAGCAAAAGCATCGCCGAGGCTGCAAGCGTATTGTACGCATTTTTATGCCGCCCCATCATATTACCGATAATAAAAAAGCTGATCATACAGGAGGCCCTGCTCACGGGAGGGGCCATACCCGTAAGCAGCGCGTATGACCATATGCTGGCCATCAGGACCGGAGGGAGAAGGCATCGTCCCAAACTAGATCTTTTCAAAAATCCCAGCAATGTGTTCAGCACCAGGAAGATCACACCAACATGCAAACCGGAAACACACAGAATATGCATGGCCCCTGCCCTGGCGTATACATCCCTGGTGCCGGCATCCAGGTGGCTGTCTTCGCCAAGCAAAAGTGCCGAAGCGATACCGAAATGCTTTCCCAGGATACCGTTCGCTTTCAATTTATCCAGTAGCTTTAGCCTGAACCGTTCGGCATGCATGAACAATGACATTTGTGGCGGGGTACCCAGTATTTTCCATTCATCTGTCGACAGGTACACACTGTGAAATATTCCCTTTCGGGCAAGGTATTTCCTGTAATCAAATTCATCGGGATTCGCCGGAGGTTTAACTACCTGCAACCCGGCCCGGATAAGCATCAGGCCTCCGGGGAGAACACCGGCAAGTGAGGGATCAGGTTCAGCGTACAGCATCAAACCTGCATCGACCCGGGTACATGAATCCCCTTCAAGGCATGCCAGCACATCGGCTTTTGCCCTGAAGGAGCGCTCACGTATTTCGAAGGCTTCATCGAGCTGCACTAAATACATCTGTTCGCTTTCACTGACGGCACTCAGTTGTCGATCCTGCCGGGCATTTACTTTCCATGCAAGATACTGGCCACAGGCAAACATGAACAGTATGATGAACAAGCCGTGAAGCCAGCGACTGCGGTATCCATAGAGGTAGCGGTAAAAGAGTCCTCCGGCCAGCACAGGAAATGCCAGTATACAAATCTGGATGATTCCCCCTTGCAAATAAATACAGGCCGGGGACAATAGCCCGGCAGCAAAGGGTAACAGCAACCTTAGTAAGGGTACGCGGCTCCACATCAGTTCTTGTTTAACAGATATAATTGCTTGTACCTATTAATACCTAAAATCGGGAAATGTCACACTAAAAAATTGGGTGGTGGAGCAGATGAAGATGTTATTCTACTTCCATGTTCTTTATTCGTTATTCACCAGCCTCTGGTACATCAGGCGGGCAGCGGTTTCCGACGCTCCGGGCCCGCCAAGTTTTTTACGGAGGGCATCGAGGTCGGCAAACATTTTGTCGCGGTAGGCTGGATTGGAGGTCAAACGTTTCAGTTCTTCCGCCAGCAGGCGTGTATTAAAATCTCCCTGGATCAGTTCTTTAACAACTTCCCGATCCATGATCAGGTTGACCAGTGAAATATACTGAATATGTCTGACCAGCCGCCTGGCGATCTGGTATGATATCCATCCACCCTTATAACAAACCACCTCCGGTACCCTGAACAGGGCCGTTTCCAGTGTCGCCGTTCCGGATGTTACCATGGCTGCATCGGCCAGTTGAAGGATCTCATGCATCTTTCCTTTCAGCAGGCTGACCCTTTCGTATGCTATTGCTTCAGCATAAACCTCATCGGGCAGCGAAGATGCACCTGCAACCAGGAAATGATATCCCGGGAAGCGTTTGGTCATCTCCAGCATGACAGGAAGCATTTTCCTGATCTCCTGTTTACGGCTTCCGGGCAGCACTGCAATAACAGGGTCAGTGCTGATGCCCAGCTCCTTCCTGAGTAATGCATCGCCGGATGTGCCGGGTTTTATCGCATCCAGCAGCGGATGGCCTACAAAGTCAACTTCATAATCGTATGCGGCATAAAATTCTTTCTCAAAGGGCAGGATCACGTACATGCGTTCAACGTACTTCTTGATCTTGTGCACACGTGAACGTTTCCACGCCCATACCTGCGGTGAGATATAGTAAAACACCCTGATCCCCTGCTTCGCTGCCCATCTGGCAATGCGCAGGTTGAAGCCCGGATAATCGATCAAGACCAGCACATCCGGTTTGTACCCGAGGATATCCTCACGGCAGAATTTCATATTGCGGAGGATGGTCCTGAGATTCAGCAGCACCTCTGCAAACCCCATAAAAGCAAGGTCGCGGTAATGCTTCACCAGCACTCCCCCGGCTTCCTGCATCAGGTCGCCCCCCCAGAAACGGAAGCTCGCTTCTGCATCCTGTTCCTTTAATCCTTTCATCAGGTTAGAAGCGTGAAGGTCGCCCGAAGCTTCTCCTGCTATGATATAATATTTCATTGTTATTGGAATTCAGTATTCAGAATACAGAATACAGAATTAAGTAGTTAATTGATTACTAAATACGATATCACAAACACAAAAGTAACGAGCAGAACTCCCCTTCCTGTATCATCATATTTCTTTGTTACGAAATAATACCGAATGAAGAAGAGGTTTACTACAGGAGCGATGATCTGCAGTATGCTTTCGTTGATCATGGTCTCAGCCCCGGCATAATGGTTATAGATAAGCAATCCTATGTACATCAACCCATAAAGAATCAGTGGCATCAGGATGCCGATCACAATTCCCGACCAGAGTGAATTCCTGTTAAACATTCAGATCAAATTTTTTAATGTGTTCAAATGCATGCCGGGCAGTCAGGTCATAATGCACCGGCACAACAGAAATGTAGTTTTCACGCAATGCTCTTTCATCCGTATCCAGCCTGTCGTCGAGCAGTTCGAACCTTCCGGTAAGCCAGTAATAGTCCTGGTCGGCAGGATCCTTTCGCTCATCATATTCCTCCACCCAGCGTGCGTGGGCCTGGTGGCATACTTTTATACCCCGAATGTCGGCCCCGTTCACGGCAGGGATGTTCACATTAAGGCAGGTGCGTTCCGGCAAACCGTTCCTGAGCACTTCTTCACAGATCTTTTTTATGTATTTGTCCACATGGCTGAAATCAGCGTTATGACTGTAGTCGCAAAGCGAGAATCCTATCGAGGGTATGCCGCCAATAGTGCTCTCCAGCACTGCTGCCATGGTACCGGAATACACAATGTTAACCGAAGCATTTGAGCCATGGTTGATGCCGGAAACAACGAGATCAGGTTTCTTACGCAGAACGATCTGCTCTCCCAGTTTCACACAATCAACCGGAGTACCCCTGCACGACCATAATTCCAGTCCGTTTTCATGCTGGTGCTTTCTCAGCCTCAGGGGATGCCTGACCGTTATGGCATGCCCGGTCCCCGACATGGGCTCTTCCGGTGCAACCACTGTAACATGGCCCAGTTCCTGCATCAGCGATATAAGCTTTTTTATCCCGGGAGCTGTGTACCCGTCGTCGTTGGTTACCAGTATGTTCGGTCGAGCCATTATATACTCTGAAATTTGTGTTCGTTATTTGTGATCTAAAAGTACTAAAACTTACGCAACTCTTCATAAAGCCTGTGAAGCGGGAGCCCCATCACATTGTAAAACGATCCATCTATCTTTTCTATCCCTGCAAATCCTATCCATTCCTGTATTCCGTAAGCCCCTGCTTTATCGTATGGCCTGAAGGTATCGACATAATATTCGATCTCCTCCTCTTCAAGGTCCTTAAAATAAACATCCGTGCCAACGCTAAAGTTCACTTCCCTGTTGCTTATCCGGATTGACATACCGGTGATGACCTGGTGCCTTTTCCCCGAAAGCTGGCGAAGCATCTCAAACGCCTCCGCCCTGCTCCCGGGTTTGCCAAGTAATTTACCCTCCAGGCAAACGATGGTATCGGCAGTTATCAGCATGGTATTGGCTGCAAAGAAATCTGCATCAAATGCGTCTGCTTTCAACTTGCTCAGGTAAACGGCAATCTCATTTTCATCCATCCCCGGCGGGAAGTTCTCCTCAACAGGTCTTTGTTCCACCCTGAAATCAACCCCAAGGTCTTTCAACAGGGCGTGCCTTCGCGGAGAGCCTGAGGCCAGGACAATATCATATTTATCAAGGTTCTTCAATACCATTTAATGACTGATATATATGAGTTCGATCGACAGTATGCCTGCCAGCATAATGATCTTACTGGTTTGACCAAGGAACCCATAATCTTCGGGATCCTTTTTGATCGCAATGAGGTACAGGAGGTAAATCAGTATCGTCTGAACGGCCACCAGCAGGTACCAGAACGGAAGTATCTTAGCGCTTGCATACAGGTACCATTGTGCCAGGGCAAGGCAAACCATGGTGATGACCACCAAAGCGGCAGCTATGCCTCTTGAAAC
The DNA here is from genome assembly GCA_036351275.1 of Bacteroidales bacterium. Taxonomy (GTDB): domain Bacteria; phylum Bacteroidota; class Bacteroidia; order Bacteroidales; family B18-G4; genus B18-G4. The sequence continues at coordinate 6,946 of JAZBOU010000125.1, read as the reverse complement.
GTTCACCCCCCAGATCACAGGGATGGTACGGTATCCCATCGCGGAATCACCGCTTACATCCTGAATGTCTTTGATCACCTCACGGAACATGCTTACCAGGAATGCAAAAAAAGCGAATGCCCAGATATAGCTGTTAATGTCTGCCAGTTGCCCCATTATTTTAACAAACTCATCACCATCCCGCAACAGACTCATAAAGTTGAACAGCCAGGGAAAGAGGATCACTGTGGCGGAAAGCAGTGAAACAATGAAATTCCCCCAGAAAGGCATGCGCTGGTAACGCGAAGAATAAAACCATAGCAATCCCGTAATGGCCGGGAAAATAAGACCAAGCTGGTAGGATCCGGTTTGCCATGCCAGGTAAAATCCCAAAAGGATTGCTATTCCATTTATAATGTAGTAAACCCTGAGTGCCATGCGAACTGAGATCAACCCATCGAGCATATTCTTCCCGGGCTTATTCCTGCGGTCGGTGTTCACATCAAAATGGTCGTTAATGATATAGCCCCCGGCTGCAATGAGCAGCGTGGTCAGCACCAGGACAAAGAAATTGAGGTGGCCGAGCGGCATGTCAGACCCCTGCTCCAGGAAATATGGCCGTATGATACCATAACCCAGCAGGTACTGGGTAAGTACGATGATCGCCAGGTTGGGGATGCGCAGCATTGCGGTCCATTTCCTGAATACAGTCATATTACCATTTGAAGGCGTCATCATTCATCCATTTGTTTTGCAATTTAAGCACCTGTTCTATGATATCCCTTACACAACCTTTACCGCCGTTATAATGCGATATGTACTTGGAGATGGCCCTGATCTCTTCAGCTGCATCGGCCGGGCAGGCAGGAACAGCAACCATTTTCATAACATGGAAATCCGGGATATCGTCTCCCATGTAAACTACTTCCGTGGGTTCGATATTGTTATCCTTCAGGTACTTTTCAAAAACCCGGACCTTGTGCTGCACCCCGAGAAAAATATCCGTAATGCCCAGTGAGGATAAGCGCCTCGACATGGAAGGGGAATTCCCTCCGGAGATAACAGCAATGCGATAGCCTTTCTTCACCGCAAGCTGCAGGGCATATCCATCCCGAACATTGGCGGAACGCAGGGGTTCGCCATCTTCCGTCAACATCACGATCCCTTCCGTAAGCACGCCATCGTAATCAAAAACAAATGTTGTAATATGCTGAAGCAGTTCCTTATAATTCGCCATCTTCTTTATTTGTCTTGTCAATTATGCTTTCTGAAATAAGTCTGTAAAGCTCCCGGGCTGCTGTGTTGTCCGATAACAGCTCAAGATGTTTCTGTATGGTCCTGAGGTCCTTTCTTTTTGCGGGTCCCGTTTGTGCTTCATCAGGTCCCATCCTGATCGCCTTGGTGGCTGTTTCCATGATGAGCGGTCCCATGATTTCAAAGTCGAGGCCATGCTCTTCGAGCAAGTGCCTTGCAATATCATACATGTGGTTGCTGAAATTCGAAGCAAAGACTGCTGCTATATGAATATACAACCTTGCCACTGAGTCGATCACCCGCACATCATTGCTGAGTTTAGATGCGAGCTCTATGAGCCTGTTCTCATTGGTGATGCGATTGGCCTCGATCAGGACCGGAACCCCGCTTAAATCGATATGCCTTTTCCTGGTAAAGGTTTGCAGCGGATACAAAACCCCGATATTTTCAGAGTAGGGGTCAAGGATTTGCATGGGGACCGATCCCGAAGTATGCACCAGCAGTTCATCGCTCAGGGGCAAAAGCGGAAGGATCTCTTCCATTGCTTCATCGGGCAGGGCCATTATATAAAGGTCCTGAGCAGTAAGGACCTTTTCAAAGCCGAGGCAATAGGCTGCACCCAGATCATTGGCCAGGGCCATTACGTTGGCCTCCCTCCATCCGGCCACCTGGCTGATGGTATATCCTGCTGCATGCAATTTCCTGGAAATGTGACATCCAACGTTCCCTGCACCGATTATTACGACATTCTGAATGGGATCCATACGAAGTTTGCTACGAAATTACGCATAAAGATTAAACAATTCTGACAAACAATTGTTATATTGGCACTATTATTTAAGCCTTGACAAGCCATTACTCCATAAAAGACTTAGAACGATTGTCCGGGATCAAAGCCCACACGATCAGGATCTGGGAAAAGCGATACGATATCCTTAACCCTGAACGTACCGATACCAACATCAGGTTCTATTGCGATGATGACCTCAAACGCCTCCTGAATATTTCGGTCCTGATCAAGAATGGAGGAAAGATCTCCAGGATTGCCTCCCTCAGTAATAAGGAATTGAGCCAGAAGATCCTTGAGCTGAACAATGTCAGCACGCCTGCTGAGAGCGGCCAGATCGAGAATCTCATTGTGGCCATGATCGATATTGATGAGGCCAAATTCGAAAAGGTCCTTAACAATTCGATCATCCAGATCGGGTTTGAAGAAACCATGTTCAGCGTGGTCTACCCCCTGCTCAAAAAAATTGGCATTTTATGGCAGATCGGCACCATAACTCCTGTGCAGGAGCACTTTATATCAAACCTGATAAGACAGAAATTGTATGCTGCCATTGACGCCCTGCCTGTTGAAAGAAATGAGAACAGCAAAACATTTCTGTTGACGCTGCCCCAGTGGGAGCTTCACGATCTCGGCTTGCTTGTTTATAATTACCTGATCAGGAAGAAAGGACATAAGACCATTTTTCTTGGCCAGGGTGTGCCGATCAAGGACGTGATCTCTATCCATGAACTGGTGCACCCGGATGCGATCGTAACTTCTTTTTCCACCCCGATGGAAAGTGAGGATATGCTGGAATACCTTTATGGTTTGGACGAATCTTTTAATGGCCTGCCTATATATTTAGGTGGTATCCAGCTTGACAAACTCAGCCAGAAATTGCCTCGTAATATTGTAAAATTCCCCACCGTTACCGAATTCCGCGACAAGATCCTTCAGCAGTTATAAAATCCCCTTTTTTAAGGCTCAAAACACCTTTCTTTTACATTTATTGCTATTTAGGTACATTTTTACCCTAATTTTTTGTATCTGATTTTCAGTGTTTTATAATTTTTATTTAGATTTAATCTAAAATAATTGCAAAAAAACTTGACTTTTATCATCCTTTATGTTTAACTTTGCCGACAAGTAATTAAACAAACACCAGGAAAAATGACAGCAATTGAATTTAACTATAAGCTCACAGGGATGCAGAAGCACCTGGAGTATTTCGCCAGGAAACTTACCAACAATGATGATGATGCACAGGACCTTCTTCAGGAAACCTTCCTTAAAGCACTGACTTTCAGAGAAAAGTTTGTTGAATCGACGAACCTGAAAGCATGGTTATTTACCATCATGAAGAACATCTTTATCAATAATTACCGTCGTAACGTGCGTGCGCGTACCATAATTGATACAACTGACAATCTGTATCATATCAACAATTCTGATGCGCATGTTTCAGTATCCCCTGAATCGCAGTTGTCGGAAAAAGAGATCCTGAAGGAGATCGAATACCTTACTGATGAGCACAGGATACCTTTTGAAATGCATACACAGGGATTCAAATACAAAGAGATCGCCGAAGAACTTGATATCAGCATAGGAACGGTCAAGAGCAGAATTTTCTTCACACGAAAAAAGCTTATGGCAGGCCTAAAAGACTACGATAACTAGGAAAAACAGATCAAAAAGCGACCGGGATCGAAAGGTTCCGGTTTTTTTTGTCCCGGCAGGTGCTTATTTTATTCAAATGAGAATGATAGTTGCCAGACTTTGGAGTTCAGGCTCTGGATGCCTCCTGTGTAGATATTATCTTCACGCCTGAGCATGTCGAATATACCATACGACATTTTAAGCTCAATCCCGAACTTGAACCAGGCGTTATAGAATTCGATTCCTACACCCACTTCTGCGGCGATATCATGTTTCTGGAGCTTAACCAGGGTTTCATTATCCTCTTCATTCTTATCGGCTCTGGTAGCAGCAAGATCGAGTACATATTTTCCTCCGGCCAGGACATAGGCTCCGAAATTGTGCACCCGTTTCGACCTGAAGCGAACATGCAGGGGCACATCGATAAAGGCTGAGGGAACAGCTTTCCGGATCTCAACATATGCTACATTTCCCTCGTCATATGTCACCATCGAATAATCGAGGTATCGTTCACCAAAAGCCAGCGAAGGGATCAGCCTGAGATCAAAGTACTTTCCCAGTCTCAGGTTGCCGACGATACCCACGGTAAATCCCATAGTGGGTTTAGTTGTTACATTGAGCAGGTGAAGTGAATCGGCAAATACATCCGGAGATTGCAGGGAATCATAGGTTACATTCTGAAACCCGTCTTCCATCTTGATCGTGAAATGCATCTGGTTCAATGCCAGGATGAATCCAAAGTGGTAGGGGGAATTGTTATAGTTCGGCAGGTTCATCACGCCCCTCTTCTGGGCGTTGGCCTGCCCTGAGGTCAGCAATAGCAATGAAAAGGTAAGAATGCCTATGTAACGTATCAACTTCAATGGATCCCTGTATTAATTATTCTAATTAACGGCTGATATCATGGAATATTTCAGTGAATGGATTTTTTTGCAAACATATTGATTAATCCTTTAACTCCCAAGCTTGTCGAGTTCTTCCATAAAGCGCTCCCGGTCGATAGGCACCACCCCGACCTTTTCGCACACGATTCCACCTGCCAGGTTCGACACCTCCGCTATTGTTCTCAGCTTTGCCCCGGCAGCCAGGCAGAGGGAAGCCACGCTGACCACGGTATCACCGGCACCGGAAACATCCGAGATATTCCTCCTGTGTGCCGGAAGCAGGTGACTTTCAGTATTCCCCTCTTTATGGGAAGAAATATAAATGCCATGCTCCGACAATGTAATGAGTGCAATATCATTGTTGATCTTTTCCCTTAAAATGCTGACCGTATCGTTTAACACATCCTCCTCCGGTTCATTGAATTCGATCTTCAGGCCTTCTTTGAGTTCCTTAAGGTTTGGCTTGAAGAGGCTTACATTACGGTAGAGATCAAAGTTCTTTTTCTTGGGATCGACCACAACAGGCACATTCATGGAGTTTGCCTTTTCAATGATTGCAGTGATCACCCCGGGGGTCATTATCCCCTTATTGTAATCCTGGATGATCAGTACATCGATGCTATTGCTCTCGATGTGCCCTGTACATATGTCAAGGAATTTTTTCTCGTCATCCGGGCTCAGGTCATGGGTGTTTTCTTCATCCACACGAAGCAGCTGGCTGTTGTTACCGATGATCCTGAACTTTGTAGTTGTGATCCTGTCATTTGTGCGGTAGATCCCGTCAGTGGCAAGTCCTTCTTCCTCCATGATCCTCAGGAAAGCATCCCCTTTCAATTCCTTACCCACCACAGAACAGAGTATTGCTTCAACTCCCAGGGCCTGTATATTCAGGGCCACATTGGCAGCACCGCCAAGACGTTCCTCCCTGTGATTCACATCTACAACAGGAACAGGGGCTTCAGGAGAGATCCTGTCAACCACCCCCCAGAGGTAGGAGTCGACCATCACATCACCCACGATCATCACCCGTTTGTCCTTGAAAGACTCTATTAGTTTTTTATAATCGATCATAGTCATAATCCATTCTTCACCCGGCACCCGGCACTTATTTCAGTTCCCCCAGCGCTTCCGAAATCCTTGCTATGGCAGTGATCAATAATTTCCTGGAAGTGGCATAGGAGATCCTGATGCAGTTAGGGTTGCCGAAAGCGTCACCGGGTACCAGGGCTACATGTGCATGGTTCAGCAGGTACATGCACAGGTCAGTACTGTTGCTGATCTCTTTATCGCCGAATTTCTTGCCAAAGTAAGCTTTTACATTCGGGAAGAAATAAAAGGCCCCTTCCGGCATATTGTTCCGCAAACCGGGGATCTGCTCCAGTAATCCGAATACCAGCCGGCGACGTTCGTCGAAGGTCTCCACCATTTCCTGTATATCTTTATTTACAGCCGGATCACATTCCATGGCAGCAATTGATGCATATTGCGATATGGAGCAGGTCGCACTGGTGACCTGTCCCTGGAGTTTATCGCAGGCTTTGGCAATTTCAGGCGGGGCAGCCAGGTAACCTACCCGCCAACCGGTCATGGCAAATCCCTTTGACACCCCGTTGATGATGACCACCCTGTCGCGGATTGATTCAAATTGGGCAATGCTCTCGTGCTTTCCTTCAAAGCGTATCAATTCATAGATCTCGTCAGAAAGCACATAAATGTTTTCATGTTTTTCAATGACCCTGGCAAGCGCTTCCAGTTCTTCCCTGGAGTATACGGATCCTGTCGGATTGCACGGGCTGCTGTATATCAGCACCTTGCTTCTGGGGGTGATCGCGGATTCAAGCTGCTCCGGCGTGATCTTGAAATCATTGTCGATGCTGGTCTCCACCACTACAGGAACCCCCTCTGCCAGCTTGATGATCTCCTTGTATGAAACCCAGTACGGTGCAGGCACAATAACCTCGTCACCCTTGTTCACAAGGCACAGCATGGCATTAGCTATTGAATGTTTTGCACCACCTGAGATAACGATCTGATCAGGTGTATAATCAAGCCCGTTGTCACGTTTAAGCTTTCTGACCACTGCCTCCCTGAGTTCGGGATAACCCGGAACTGGCGGATAATGGGTCTTATTCTGGTCGATGGCCAGATGGGCTGCATCCTTGATGAATTCCGGGGTATTAAAATCCGGTTCACCGATACTGAGATTGATCACGTCATAACCCTTTGCTTTCAGTTCCCTGCTTTTCCGGGTCATTGCCAGGGTTTCCGACTCGGAGAGCATCCTAATACGTTCCGACAATGTTTCCATGTTTTACATCATTATTATTTAGAGAAAGGCAAAGGTAAAAAAATACATCATACTTGATACTTGATACTTGATACTTGATACTTGATACTTGATACT
>JAZBOU010000124.1:0-2601 GCA_036351275.1 Bacteroidales bacterium | reverse complement strand
GACCTTGTTGTGACCAAAACAAATTATTACCGCTACCACACCCAGGTCGAAGTGATCCCGCCTTCAGGGCCGTATATTATCCAGAACAACGCCCTTGTAAATGATGAAAATGGCAATAATGACGGCCAGATGGACTATGGTGAATCCATTCTTCTCAGCCTTGAAATGAAAAACGTTGGCATTGAGGATGGAAACAATATTGAGGTTACGCTTACAACAACAGACCCATACATCACAATGACTTCAACCCAGGCATCATATGGAACTGTGTCAGCCGGTGGAACAAAGACTGTGGATGACGGGTTTGCATTTGATGTTGCATGGGATATTCCCGATATGCACCAGGTTCAATTCGATGTATCTGCCACGGACGGAACAGATACCTGGGAAAGTGTGTTATTCCTTGACGGGCATTCTGTTGTGCTTGAATACATTGACGTGATCATCGATGATGCTGCCGGAAACGGAAACGGAAAACTTGATCCTGGTGAAACGGCCATCCTTAACATCACAGCCGCCAACAATGGTACGGCAGATGCTTATGAGGTGAATGGAGCGCTTAGTTGCCCGGATCCCATGATGAGTATCGAAACACCAGGTATGAACTTCGGCGACCTTGTTGCGGGCGATCAAAGCACACAGAGCTATACGATCACTCCCGGTGTGGCAACGCCGCCCGGGGCGATCATGGACTTCACTATTGATCTCTCAGCAGAGACCGGTTTTTCAGCCCAGGGGAATTTTAGTTTTACAGTAGGTCAGATGCCAATCCTGGTAATCGATCTTGACGAAAACCAGAATTCGGCGAATCATATCATGACAACAATACAGGACCTCGGGTTTGGAGCTGATTATACGGCAACATGGCCGGAACCCGGTACCGTTGGACTTTATTCAACAATTTTCTTATGCCTGGGGGTTTACCCAACAAATACTGCGATCTCAATTTCGGAGGGTACTGAACTTTCAACATACCTGAATGAAGGCGGAAAGCTTTATATGGAAGGTGGCGACACATGGTATTATGATGAACAAACCCCGGTCCATGCCATGTTTAACATCAATGCCCTGGATGATGGCGGAGGTGATATGGATGAATTGCAGGGTCAGCCCGGCACATTCACCGAAAATATGAATTTCAGTTATGCCGGCGATAACAGCTGGATGGACCATATTGAAGCCATTTCTCCCGCATACAATATTTTCATGAATAACGCACCCGAATACTATTCGGGAGTTGCCCATGACGCAGGCATATACAAAACCATTGGCTGCGCTCATGAGTTTGGCGGACTGGTCGACGGTACCGGAAGTTCCACCCGCCAGCAACTGATGCAGGAATACCTGGATTTCTTTGGGATCAGCAAGATCAGTGCGGCACCTGATCAGCCTTTCGGTAGTGAGCAGGCCTGCCAGAACAACCAGGTCCCTTATACAACGAGTTCAGTACCCGGAGCAAATATGTATTTCTGGTCGGTCGAACCGGAAACCGCCGGGACAGTGATCGGAAGTGATACAGCTGTTCTGATCCACTGGGATCAGGACTATGTCGGAATGGCATATTTAAGGGTGTGTGCGCTAAACTCTATCGGCATTGGTCCGTTATCTGATTCCCTCGGGGTGATGATCACTGTATCCCCGACAGCAGCCATGAGCGGAACTACCATGATTTGTACGGATGGAGAGGCAGAGCTTTCAGTTGACCTGACCGGTACAGCACCATGGGAACTTAACATCAATGGAGATACATATACTGCGAATGCTTCTCCCTTCACATTTACCGTATCGCCTTCAGGTAATACAACATACTCCGTATCCAGCGTTTCCGATGCATCAGCCTGCAGCAATACCGGAGAAGGTTCTGCGGAAGTGATCGTTATTGACCATGTTCCCGGGAAGGCTGCTATTCCTGCCGGGCCGGCACAGGTTAACACAAGCGATACACCAACCTCCACTTATTCTACGGCAGGTGCCAGCGATGCCGATACATATCAATGGGAAGTCACCCCTGCTGAAGCTCAAAAGGATCTTGAGGTCAACGGTAACGAATGTACCATTACCTGGTCAGGGAATTATGCCGGGCCTGCTACGGTTTCCATCCGGGTGAGTGGCGTGAATGATTGCGGTACCGGTGAACTCTCCGATGCATTCAGTGTAGAGATGCAAAACGTGGGAATAGAAGAAATAGGAAAAGCATATGGCATATCACTCTACCCGAATCCGAACAGGGGTATTTTTACGCTTGAAATGGAAAATCCGAAAGTTGAGCGGGTCAGTCTGCGTATCATCAATGCCACGGGCCGCATTATATATGCCGAAACAGGTATGATGGTCCATGAGAATTTCTCAAAAAGTATTGATCTTTCGTCTGAAGCAGAAGGAATCTACATCCTGTTGCTGGATAGTGACCTTGGACTGTATACTCAAAAAATCATTCTTCGGAAATAGTTCTGAGCACACAATCTCTTAGCCCTGTTTTTCGACAGGGCTTAATTTTATTTGGCCCGATGAATAAAACCTATTTAGATTATGTATATTTGTATTGAGTATAAGATTAATTAACTAAAATAAACAAACATGAAAAAGGTAAGTTTACTATTT
>JAZBOU010000123.1:0-9430 GCA_036351275.1 Bacteroidales bacterium | reverse complement strand
TCGGCTATGCCTTTTGTGCGGCAATGCAGGGCATCGGTATTGTACCAGTCACCGTAAAGAATACCGTGTATCTCGTATCCCGGCATGGCTTCTTCATACACTTCGATAGCAGCTGCATCATGTGTGCTCCCGGTAAGGGGAACAAATACTTTATCGTTCAGGATAAGGGAGTTGGTATAGGGAGTGGTCTGGTTTATGCCAGGGGTATATACCCTGAATACTTCATATGGAACACCCCAGTCACTGATAGTATTGGCAAAATAATCAGCAACATATTCAAAATCATCATATCGGTTTAGAGGATCATTAACAGGTACTTCTCCGATGAGGACTTTGTTTGGCCCGAGGAACTTCCCCCAGCAGTCGATATGCTCGATATAATCGCCCAGGGGATCTTCCAGCACATGGTATTGTGCAATGCCAAGATAATCATCCACCATATCCTGTATCTCGCCCTGTGTCATCCCGGGATTTTCAGTATAAACGAGTGTTGTGGAAGCACCCTGCTGTATGCCTGTGCACATCCAGTTTCCGCCGGTATGGTCGATCGGCATCCCGAAGAGGTTGATCCCGAGATGATCAGCCACTTCCACGGGGACCTCATCATCATTCGGCCTGGGCCTGTTATAGGGGAAGTCACATACCCCGAATTCACCGTTTCCGTCGATCACGAACCATGGGCCGTAATCCCGGGTCCACCATGAATCGGTAGGTGCAATGATGAAGTCGATATTTTCCATGTTGGCACCGGCATTCTGATAAATGCTGGTAACCTGGGCCTGCTGTCCGGTGGTTTGCACCAGGGTGGTTACTCCACAATCCTGCGACATTTCAACCATCAGGGAAGTGGGCAAACCGAAAGGATAGCGCACGAGCACGCTTTGCATAGGCTCATATTCGGCCACCATGCGGACGGGGTGGGCGGGCGGATCGGTGGGAACAAAATTCTTGGAATTATCATGTGGCAAATACATTTCCTCTTCGCTGAGGTAATGCATTTTCTTCCATTTGGGGATGTCCTGTGCCCCCAGATGCAGGTTGATCATAAACAATAAGGAAAGAGCGAGCAGAAAATTCTTCTTCATGAGATGTAATTTTTAGCTAAGACAGCACGTTTAGGATTTGGTTGTCAAAAATAACTAAAGTTTTTAGTGTTGAGGGTTGTGTGTTGGGTTAATTCTGATTTCAGATATCAAAAATCAGAATTCAGACTATCAAAAGCCTGATACCTGATGCCCGAAGCCTGTTATTTTTATTATATTTGCATAAAACAATGTAACCATGAACATACTATCGATTATACTGGGAATCCCGGGCACCTGGCAGATAATTTTGATCGTGCTGGTGGTTTTGCTGCTCTTTGGCGGAAAGAAAATACCCGAATTGATGAAAGGTATTGGAAAGGGAACAAGGGAATTCAAGAAAGGTCTGAATACCGACGAAGAGGATGAGTCCGAAAAAAAAGACGTTGAAAAGAAAGACGTAGAAAAGAAAGAATAGTTTTCTTTTATCCTGATAAAAGGGGAACAGGAAGTGCATTGTCATGCATATTTCCTGTTCCCTTTTCTTTTTGAAATTATTTCAGCGGAATGCAGATCTCTGTGAGAAGATCTTCCGGTTTCGTTTTTTCCGGATCATTCAGGTAGATCTCTATTGGGGCTGCATCGCCCAATTCCCTGTTATTTTGCGGGAGCCAGTTTCTGAAGATGTCGTTGTAAGACTGCTTCAATTCAGCATAAGGGCCCTTATGAAGGAATACGGCATATTCGCCTCCCTCCACTGTTTTAATGCCGACTTCGCCTTCGGGTTCAACAGCACTTTCAGCTACGATGCAAGCATCGTATCTTAATTTGCTGGTTTCGGTTACATCAGGATCGTCGTGACTTAAGCCAAACATTTGCGTATCGGGGCCCAGCAGCCCTTTTCGTCCGGCAAAACTGCAAAGCCGTTCCCAGGCCGGTCCTACATTGTTATAATCGCCGATAGCCTGTATATAGATCACTTTCATCTCTTCCATTTGCCGTATCTCTGGTTTTAAATTCATATCTGTTTCTTTAAGGTTGAACAATAGATTTCTTTCGTTCCTTTTCAATGCCATTCTCTTTTCCCTGTATTCACTGGGGGAAACACCAAAATGATTTTTAAAGGCCTTCGATAATGATGATGGGGTTTCATATCCAACCTCGTATGCGATCGCTGCTATCGGGTTTCCGGAATGCTGCAGCAGGTGGGCAGCGATCTGCATGCGTTGCCTGATAATATAAGACCCCAGGGATTCATTCAGGTGGGCCCGCATGATACGGTGAAAGTGGAAAGTTGAAAAACAGGAAACCGACGCCAGTGTTTCCAGGTCCAGCTTTTCATCAAGATGCTCATCGATGTAAACAAGCACTTTGTTGATACGTTCCCTGTAATCATGCTGAAGGTCAGACTTAGGCATTGTTAAAGGATTTGATGCAAATGTAAATCCGACTATCCGGTGTGGCTTTTCCTATCTTGCTGAATTGCGTTTATAAAGATAACACAATATGGGTGCGGGGGACGCGGTACGCGGTACGCGGAAAGAAAAATTAAAATGCCATAATTTGTTTTTTTGCACGAAATTTGCATGCAAAACTAACATCTGCTTACGTTTATACTTCATGATTGCTCTAAAAAACCTCAGGTACATAATACCACTTCTCACAGGACTGATGCTGTCCGGTCCGGGAATTGCCCAGCAAACTCAGCTTCCTGATTCAATAGTAACCCTCGAAAGCATTCCCCTTGAGCTTACAACCGACACCAGGATGGTTGCCGACACTCATGAACTGGGCCATGTGATCTGGAAGGATTCACCTGTGCTGGCCATGCTCGACAGCCTGGCCGCCCTCAGGTATTACGGTGAATATGAATTTATCATCGACAGGGACAGTCTGAACATATACGGATTCGGCCCGGACGAGGTCCCTTCCTACCCCGACTCGGTAGTGGCTGCCAGGATAGACTCACTGAACCAGGAAACCACTATTGAGCTTGCATTTAATAAAGTAATAAAGGACTACATTTACCTGTACGCAAACAAAAAACGAGACCTGACCGCCAGGATGCTGGGATTAGCAGAATTGTATTTCCCTCTTTTTGAGGAACAACTCGACCGCTACGACATCCCACTGGAGATGAAATATCTGGCCATCGTTGAATCGGCCCTCAACCCTACGGCCGGATCACGTGCAGGTGCAAAGGGCCTGTGGCAGTTCATGTACGGTACGGGAAAAGTATACGGGCTGAAGGTCACTACCCTGATCGACGAGCGCTTCGATCCGCTGCAGTCTACCATTGCCGCATGTGAACATATGAACGACCTGTATGACATTTACGGCGACTGGTCGCTGGTAATGGCAGCCTATAACTCAGGTGCGGGAAATGTGAACAAAGCCATACGCAGGTCGGGAGGCGTTAAGAGCTACTGGGCCATCTGGCCTTTCCTGCCAAGGGAAACAAGAGGCTATGTTCCCGCTTTTATAGCAGTATATTATGTCATGACCCATGCCAGCGCACATAATATCTATCCGGTACACCCGGGAATATTATATCATGAGACCGATACCGTAATGGTGCATGATGTGCTGTCGTTCGACCAGATCAACGAGATGCTCGGGGTACCCATGGATCAGATCAAGCTCCTGAATCCGCTCTACAAAAAAGGTATCATCCCATATAAGGATGGTGAGCAATTCTTTCTTATGCTACCAAAGGAGTATATCGGCGACTTTATCAACAACGAGCAACAACTGTATGCTTACGTGACCCGGAAAGGGACGGAGAAGGAAAAACTTCTGGCCGAGATCAAAAAGGCACAGGAGCGTACCATACACATTGTCAGAAGCGGGGAAAACCTGGGACTGATCGCAAGCAGGTACCATGTTTATGTCAGCCAGATCAAGGCATGGAACAATATGCGGGGTACTACTATTTATCCGGGCCAGCGCCTGGTCGTATACCCTTCTGCCAGGTACAATCCATCTGTTGTGCCCCAAAAGCAAACTGCTGCTGCTTCACCTGCACCAAACGGGACACATACAGTGAGGAGCGGAGAAAATCTTGGCCTGATCGCAAACAAATACGGCTGTTCGGTCAGCCAGCTGAAAGCATGGAACAATCTTAGCAGAAGTACCATCCACCCCGGGCAGAAACTCAAGGTCAGAAAGCCTGAAGCAAGCATTAAGGTGGATGAAAATGCCGAATATGTTTACCATACCGTGAAATCGGGTGATACCCTCTGGGATATCGCTAAATTGTATGATGGTGTAACGGTAAACCAGATCAAGGAACTGAACAATATCACGAACGCCAGGCGCCTGAAGCCGGGCGATAAGATCAGGATCGCCGTGAAAGGCTCCTGATAAAACAACATAAACCAGGAATTATGCAACTACAGAGAATCAATCATCAAGTCCGCTGGTCCATTTTAGTGGTACTGTCAGGACTTATCCTGATGTCGTGCGATGCTGAAGTAAAACAAAAACGCTCAACCGGAAAGACCAACGAGATCCTGATCGTGACCAATACAAAGGCCCAGTGGGAAGGTGAAATCGGAAACCAGCTCCGGAACTTTTTTGGACAGCCGCTTGTCGGGCTTCCTCAACCCGAACCCATGTTCCACCTTTTTAACGTAGCAGATAAGGATTTCAACAAAGTGTTCAAGTCACAGCATAACATCCTGATCATCGACATAAATAAAAGTTTCGCGGAGCCGCTGGTTGAAACCAGGGCCAACTACTGGACCAAGCCACAGAGGGTGATCAAGATCACGGCCCCCGATACAGCTTCCTTCAGGCAGGTCTTCGATGAGCACAAGGAAGCCTTCCTTGTAGCATACAATGCCCTGGAGATCGAACGGACCAATGAACAGTTCAAAATGGCCCGCAGTGTAAAGCTGAGAAATATCATTCAGAAGAAATTCGGTTTCAGCATGCAGATCCCGGGGGGATTTGTTGTGGCGGCGGAAGACTATAATTTTCTCTGGCTTCGCCAGAGCATGCAGAAAGTGAAGCAGGATGTTGAGCTGGGCATCATCATTTATGAACAGCCCTATATTGACACAACCGTATTCAAGGATCGCGAGATCATGATCCTCAGGGATTCGCTTACATCAAAATTCATTGAAGGGCCGAGTGTGGGATCCTATATGGTCATTTCAAAGGATTTCATTCCGCCGGTATTCAAACGCAAGGACGATTTTGTTACGGGTTTTGCTGTTGAGACCAGGGGATTATGGATGGTTCAAAACGATTTTATGGGGGGTCCTTTTATCAGCTACACCTTTGTCGATCCAAGCCTGGAAAAGGTATTCACTGTTGATGCATATGTATATAATCCCGGTGACCTGAAGCGAAATTTCATCAGGCAGATGGAATCAATATTTCATACGATCTCCTTTGGAGAATAGGGTTGGGTTTTGAGTGTTGAGTGTTGGGTTAATTTCGATCTTCGATCTTCGGTCTTCGATCTTCCCTACTCTTTCACATACACAGCCGTAATCGTTCCGTGTTTCACGCTGCTGGTATATACGATCTTGCCGTCTTTGTATTTTCCCAGGTTAATGGCATCAGTTAAGAAATCCTTTTCCATATGGAAACTCAGCATATTGTCATCAGCGTTAAATGTCCAGAACGCATCCGTTGTATATCCATCGATGGTGAGAGCCATGCTATGGTCTTCATTCAGGATGAAGGTGGTGGTTTTGGTAGAAGCAATGCTTTGATCAATGCTGGGCAGGTTTGCTTTGCTCGAATCTACCTTTGCCGTAACGCTTTCGGTTACCCATGTGCCAGCAAGCCTGTCTTCGGTCGAGCCGCAGCCAATGATAAATATGCCTGCAATGATCGCAAAGGCAGTAAGATATATGATACGTGTTTTTTTCATTTTCGTTGATTAAAGTAAACTGTCATCCCGGTAAAAGATCCCGGGTACCCGGGAAAATGATGAGGGAGCTGACAAAAATAAGCACTAAAGATCAAAAAGGTCCAATTCATGTACAAAATCCCTTTTAAGGATTGTTTTTCTTTTTTTCTGCTTTGCTCTCTGCGCAGCATGTTCGAGAATGGCTTTCAGCCTTGCTTCAGCCGCTTCCATCGAATCGGCGCTGATCTTCATCTCCAGATCCCTGGCCAGCGCCCGTATACCGGTTTTATTGATCAATGACATATTTTGGTGTTTTGGTTACACAACAAATATAATAAAATTAGGAGCAGGGTACCAGGTTCAGGGTGCAGGGTATTATTGTTTAATCACCTTCTTTACGATGACCCTGTCGTTGTATTTCAATTGCAGGAAATATAATCCTGCCGGGAGGCCGGAAAGGTCAATGCTCTCGAGATAATCACCGGGGCCCACAACATACGAGTTTTCCCTTACCTTAAGCATGGCTGTGGTCAGCACCGTCACCTCCACGTGGGTATTTTCCATGCCCTGGTGCAGGATGTTCACGCTGTTCCTCGTGGGATTGGGATAAATGCTGATCACATTATCGCGCACGGCTGCTTCAGCAGTCCCTGTCATATCCACCACGGCGAATTCATATACAGCAAATCGTCCGAACTCCCGTTCAAAGCTTTCCACTATATCATCATTTACATCTCGCATCCTGAAGTAACCCGATCCGTAATTGGGCTGATGCCAGTAATACAGTCCATTGTCGCCGGAATCATCGATCCTGAGCCGGTAGCACCCGAGCCCGAGTTCCACCACATCGGAGTATTGTGTCGTGCTTTCAAGGTTATCCCTTTCAAGCAATACATTGCCCTCCAGGTCGGTAAGGGTATATGATGTTTGCCAGCCCTGCTGGTTGGTATAACATTGTATGGTTACCGGAGTCAGGTTGATATCCAAAAGGTCAACGCTTTCAAATGTGCTTGTATAGGTGTTATTGTGCGGATATTCATCTACCTGGCCATTGGCATTGATGATGTTCACCGTGAAGCGGTTTGAGTTTTCCTGCCAGAAGGCAAAATTCGGAACTTCCAGGATCACTTCAGCCGTATCCAGGAAACCCAGGCTGCCGCTCCAGGTTTGTGTCAGCGCAGTTCCGCCTACAACATAAAACTCCAGCTCGAGGCTTGTAAGCGTGGTGGATCCTGTATTCTTTATGATCACAACGGGATCGGTGCATGCGGGATTAAAGCGTTCATGGGCCGCCGTGGCATTGGGTTTATTGATCCCGATAATGGCTGCATCCAGCGTAAAATTAGGAGTGCCATAGCTTACCAGTTGCTGGCTGACCTGGTAATTTGATGTGCCCGAGCCGTTCACAATGCCATAGTCCAGAGTATGGTTCTGTCCGGGCGTCACATACTCTGTAATATCATATTCATAGAGGTCGCTGGGGTCGCCGGGGCACCACCCTGCCCTGTCGTACAACCAGGTTCCTCCCTGCGGATAGATCGGGATGGTGGAGCATTCAGTCCATACAAACCATTGGTATTCAGCATCGTCACCGTCAATGTTAAAGGTATGCTGCCTGCCAATGAATTCACCTTCCTGGCCGTGACCGGTGATCACTGACCTGAGTTTAAGCTGTTCCGCATCAGGGTGGATCGTCACCTCACGGGGTTCAAAATTCCTGTCGGCAAGCAGGTCCTGGTAGCTGCTGCTGGCCGGACGCCAGAGCTGCTTGAAATCGATCACGTCATGCGGTGGTGTACCCACAATGAACCAGAATTTAATATCCATGTCTTCCTGCCGCTGGCCTCCCAGCTCAACGGTAAGCCTTTTCGATCCTTTCAACACGTCCACATAGTCCGACATATCGAAGTACCAGGTCTTCCCATCCTCTCCGAGGTCGAGGTTAATGCCATAGGGTGTAACGAACGACATCAATTCAATTTTTCCAATAAATCTTCTATAATATTCAAGTTGCGTAATGACGATATTATCCGTGGGCACGATCTCCGTTGAGTCGATCCTGTTCCCTTCAGGATCATAAACATATGCGTAGCCCGATTCCCATACCAGCTCTTCACTCACGATATTGATGCTGTCGTCGAGCTGAGTGCCCCAGCGCGGGATGATCTCATAGGTGAGGACATAATTAGCGATACGTTCTTCCTGTTCGGTGATTATCTCATCCGTTATAGTAAGGTCATAATCACCGCTAAAAAATTCGATCTGAGGCAGCTGTGATGATGCGATGAAGTTACGGTTTAGCTGCTCCCCCCGATCTTTTCCCCACATCACGTAGTCGTGTATCTCGGCTGTTTCGCCATTGGGCGATGAATCAACCGGGGCATTGCCAGCACCTTCATCAAACTTGTAATAGGCCACCAGGTCGGCATAATGCGGATGGGTATTATCTAGGTTCGTGTGCATCCATTGATTTATACTGGCTGAATCAAGTTCCCTGCTCCATACCCTGAACTCGTCGATCTTCCCGTAATAATTCCTTGTCTGGGAATAATTCAAGGTGCCGATAATGAAATCCTGCAGGTCGATGGTCCTGGTTTTTCCCGTTCCGTAATGCCATAATGATCCGTTCAGGAAGATCTTCATATCGCCGGTAGCAGCATTTTTGGTGAAGGCCCAATGATTCCAGCGGCCTTCCAGTTCTTCAGGGCTGGCAGCTTTGTTGATCCTGTCGTAACCGCCATTGGAGTATCCGCAATCGAAATACACGCTGGAGTTGCCCCAGGGCAGGTGTATGTTCAGTGCACGCTGGCCATTGATATCATTTCCATAGACGATACTGGTGTTGGCCGGCATGAAATCAGGGTTGCCGTAGCACCAGAACGATAGTGTTAACTCATTGGAGATGGCCGACATAGGGCCTGCCGGAACAGAGGTATAGCCAACATCATTAACAATATGTGTCCCGTCGGTTGAAAAAATGCTCCGGGTAAAACCTACAATATGCTCACCACCCACTTCCAGTGCAGTACCGGCTTCCTCATTTGTAAAGGAAAACTCCACCAGAATGTTGGATGCACCATCCCAGTTAAAAGGTTGATAGAACTGTATGCGGTTATACCCGGCTACAAATGAATAGTCTGAAAAATATACCTCGGTAAGGCCATCCAGTTCAGGAAATGCCGGGTCGAGCTCATTTTCAGTAATATTTTTCATTCTCACCCGCAAAAAGCCTGCATCCGCTGTGTTGTATGCATTCATTTGCAGGGCATCGATCTCTCCGGCACTCATACCGGCACCAATAAGCTCTGAGGCCAGGTAGAGGAATTGCGATTTCCCGGACTTGTGGTTGGTTGGGATCACATGATCCATAGGCGAGACATCGAAACCAATGGGGTAGGAGTTTTCCGAAATAACGTTGTTCAATACAACACTTTGCTGCAGGTACTGGTATTCATCCACAATGGGGTCGGTCACATAATAAAAGGTATCGCCCGAAAAGTGTGCGATGAAATGTGATGCATGAAATGACAAAAGTGAATCGGTA
>JAZBOU010000122.1:0-12481 GCA_036351275.1 Bacteroidales bacterium | reverse complement strand
TGCAACCTGGAGGCAAACTCCACCAGGATATGGATTCAGGGTAAGCCTGTTGGGGCAGAGTGCAACAACAGAAGATTTGGTATTTAGGGATAATTTAGTCCTGAACGATACAGTAATTACATTTGATGCAATTCAATTCGATGAAAATGCTCTGATTGGGAATCCATATACAGCTCCAATTGATTGGGAGCTTGCCATTTTAGATCAAACAAATGTGGATAACACTGTTTATATCTGGGATCCAAGCATATTGAATTACAGAACCTACGAAGCGGGAACAGGAGGAAACTTATCTGCTCGTTATATTCAACTTGGACAATCTTTCTTTATAGATGCAACTGGTAATGTTTCTTCTTTTACATTTGACCTTGATCATCGGGTGCCAAATACTCAACCTTATCTTAAAGATGGTGGTTTTCCATACTTGCTAAACCTATTTACGGAAGGTGGAAATGGATCCTCTGGTGAGGTTTATATACGTTTTAAGGAAGGTGAAGATGTTACACCGAGTTATGATCGCAATCATGATGGACCATATAAAACAAGCGAGCAGGTGAACTTTGCCACTGAGCTTTATACTGTCTCGTCCGACAACGTAAACCTGGCCGTAGATGCCCGCCCGATGCTGGTAGGCGATGACGTGAGCGTCCCGCTGCATTTCAAACCGATACAGGATGATACTTACCGGATCGTGGCCGATGAGGAATCAATGGCATCGTTTCCGGAAAGCATCAGCATTATGCTGGAAGATACATTTGAACCACAGCAGGACTGGGTCGACCTCAGGATGGAAGGTTATTATGAGTTTGAAGCAGAACAATATGACCCGCGCGACCGGTTTATCGTGCACTTTTATGATCTAGAATTTGGCATTGATGATGGCGCAATTGATCCCATCAGGATCTACAGCGATCGTACCGATGCATTTATAATAAACGACAGTGAGCAACTTATTAAAGAAATCCAGGTCTATGATGTAATGGGTAACTTAATCACAAGAAAAGCTACCGTGAATACCGCAAGGACCAGGCTTTTTGTTAGCGATGAAGTTGGCTATTATATAGTTAAGGTGATCACTGATAAAGCAGTATACTCTGAAAAGGTGTTGATCACCAAGTAAACCTTACGGGATATATATTTAAGACGGGAAATTTATATATTTTTGCGGTTATGAAAAGATCAGTAGGGATCGTTCTAATCATTTTTATACTTGTGGTGGCCTTGGGGGTTACCCTTTATGGAGCTCCACCGCCACCGGGACAACCGCCTGATCCACCTGATCCGGGTGGAGGTGATGTACCGATTGGTGGATCACCTATAGCAGAAGGGGTGATGATCCTGATATCATTGGCTCTGGGCTATGCAGGCCGAAAACTTT
Organism: Bacteroidales bacterium; assembly: GCA_036351275.1. Taxonomy (GTDB): domain Bacteria; phylum Bacteroidota; class Bacteroidia; order Bacteroidales; family B18-G4; genus B18-G4. The sequence goes on along the minus strand of JAZBOU010000122.1, from coordinate 11,103 downwards.
ACAACGCACGAAAAAGAAAGATCAGCGAATAGCTGATAAAAAAATAGAAAAACCGGTATCAATGCCGGTTTTTTTGTTTAAACCGATATTAAGAAATCATATCGAGGAAGTCCTGCAGCGATAGAACAGGGATGCCAAGATCCACAGCCTTAGCAAGCTTGGAGGGGCCTGCATTCTCTCCTGCAATAAGATAATCAGTTTTACCTGAAAGGGCCGAAATGGATTTGCCTCCATTACTTTTAATAAGGTTTTTGATCTCATCCCTTGAATAACCGCTGAAAGTGCCACTGACCACAAATGACCTGGAAGCCAGGGTCGTCTTCTGCTGCGTGTCACCTGTATCGGTTTCCATCTTTACACCGGCTGATCTGAGCCGGTCTACCAGAGAGAGATTTTCCGGGTCTTTAAAGAACGAAACAACTGAATCGGCAATACGTTCTCCAATCTCATGGATCTCAACCAGGCTATCGTGATCGGCAGATATGATATGATCTATACTGCCAAAGTGTTCTGCAAGTGTTTTTGCCACAGTTTCACCAACGTACCTGATGCCCAATGCAAACAAAACCCTCTCAAAGGGGACTTCAAGCGATTCACGGATACCTTCAATTATGTTGCGGCTTGTCTTTTCCTTGAAACTTACAGTCCTTTCCTTCTTCTCTCCTTCACCCGGGTATACTTTACTTAGGCCCTGGATATCACTCATTTCAAGGATATACAGATCAGCGGGATCACGGATCTTCCCGTTTTCAAATAATATGTCGATCTTACCCTCACCTAAACTATCGATATCCATGGCCCTACGGCTGATAAAATGCTCGATGCGTCCTTTGATCTGCGGGGGACAGCCCCTGGCATTTGGACAATAATTTGCAGCTTTGTCCTCATCACGTTTTAAAGGTGTTCCACATTCAGGGCATTTCGAAATAAATCCTATAGGATCAGCCCCTGCAGTGCGGGCTTCAACTTTCACTGCGGAGATTTTCGGGATAATGTCTCCTCCCTTCTCAACGACTACATAGTCATGCTCATGCAGACCCAGTTTTTCAATAATATCGGCGTTATGCAAGGATGCTCTCTTCACCGTTGTACCGGCCAATGAAACGGGTTCAAGATTGGCTACCGGCGTTACCGTTCCGGTTCTGCCTACCTGGTAGCTGACCGAGAGCAGCTTGCTCACTGCTTGCTCGGCAGAAAATTTATAGGCAATGGCCCACCTGGGACTCTTGGCAGTTGAACCAAGAATATCTTGCTGGGGGTAGTCATTCACTTTTATTACAACACCGTCAATGTCAAAAGGTAATGCAGGCCGTGATTCAGCCATGTCATGAATAAATGCAAAGACCTCATCCAGTTTATCAGATTTGATCACAAAATCAGATGTCCTGAACCCCCATTTCCTTGCCTCCACCAGGTTCTCGTAATGCGATGTGTTGGGGAGATTGGCACCATGTATACTGTATATGATACATTCAAGTGGACGCCGGGCAACAATGGAAGAATCTTGAAGCTTGATACTACCCGATGTAGCATTGCGTGGATTGGCAAAAGGGGCCTCACCAATCTCTTCCCGTTCAGCATTGATCCTGGCAAAACCCTCATGCGGGAGAAAGATCTCACCCCTGACCTCAAGATCAGCGGGGAAATGTCCCTGGAGCTGCAAAGGGATGCTCCTGATCGTCTTTATGTTGGCTGTTACATCATCCCCCTTTGTGCCATCGCCGCGCGTTACGGCCCTTGCTAACTGTCCGCCTTCATAGCTGATAGAAATAGCCACGCCATCGTACTTCAACTCACATACATATTCGGGATGCATTTCCAATTCCTTGAAAACACGTTGATCGAATGCCTGTATCTCCTCTTCCGAGTAAGTATTTGATAAAGATAACATGGGAATGCGATGCTCAACGGTAGGAAAATCTTTGGTGATATCCCCGCCAACACGTTTTGACGGAGAATTCGGATCAGCGAATTGCGGGAATTCATTTTCAAGCTTTATCAACTCTTCCAACAACATGTCGAACTCATAATCACTGATCTCCGGCGAGGATAAAATATAGTAATTATGGTTATGCCTGTGGATCTGCCGACTCAGATCAGCAATCCTTTTTTTCGCTTCTTCTGCTTTCATTCCCGTTAATCGATCTTGTTTGGGCGTAGACGCGTATTCCTGTAAATATAAGCATTTTGGTTCTCATTGATGGGATTCAGCCAGAATAATATGCGATCGATCATCCCCGGAGAAATCGTGGTTTCATAAACATATCCGGGGAAATACGCCTGCACTGTGTCAATGCGGTTTTGAATGTTGTTCTCTCCCTCGAAAATGAGGAAATCAGGATATGGTTTCTCGGAGTTTATATACCGGGCGGCAAGTTCTGCGGCCGATCGCCTGTTGGTTATTTCTTCGTACCCTACCCACTGTCCAAGGTAGTACATCGGCAGGAAGTTGATGTATGACTTATTCGAGTTTTCAACCATGATAACACGGATATTATCATATTTCGACAGGTAAGTCATACTTTCAACACGGGCCCTTTTGCTGTAAGTTGTACTTATCACTGCCAGGGCAGCAAGGTTAATTACCCAGAAAAATGTCCAGGATACATTCTTCAATAGCTTTCTTTTTTTCCAGAAGGCAGATTGTTTCTGATATTGTAACCATCCGGCTGTTCCGGCAATGATAATGAATGGGATTACGGGTAGGATAAACCTTTCCTGTTTGTTTGGGTAATAAGAATGAAATATGATGAATAACATCACCGGCAGGAAGATGATCAGGTATTTCTTCCATTGCTTAAAAAACGAATGGAAGAAACCGAAAACCAGGAAAAAACTTACCGGCGGGATCAGAAGCGAAAAAATCACCAGGATATACTGATACCAGGGGCCTTCAGGATATTCGGCATAACTGTGCATATTATAATTCACGTATTCCAGGAATTCGGCGAAGGGATAACCCCAGATAAAAATATCTATGCTGCCGATAAAAACAAATGCGGCAACAAGCACAGCTGTCGCTGTGGCCAGCATTTCCTTCCATCTGCCAAGAATCATCAGGCTGATCCCTATTCCTCCAATGTATACCATTGACTGGAACCTCATGCTGAAGGCGATACCAAGAATTATTCCTGCAAGGAATCCATGCAGGAGAGGATTGGATGGTTTTTCATTTTTTATAAATAACCAGCTTCCCCATAATAAAAATGGTACGCAGGTATATTCAACAAGATTCCTGACACTTATAAAGGGGAAAATCCAGAGGATGGCCAAAAGCAGGCCCGCCAGGCGGGCAGCATCCTTACCTGCCAGTTTGTTGGTCATCCTGTACCCCAGTACTACAACTACCATTGAAAGCGCTGCATGCAGCAAACGCACAACGTACATTTTCGCCTGTGGATCTTCAAACCCGATCATGGAGCAAAGCTTGAAAAACAGAAAATGCAAGCCTGTATAGAACATATTGTGACCGCCCGGACCGGTATTGCCTTCCGACCATGGCAGCCATCGGTTGTAATCAAAGCCATCTACCCAGGACTGGGAGGCCTCTATAATTAGAAAATGGTCGTCGAACCATCCGAAACCCTTTGAAAATATCACCGCGAGCAGTCTGAAAAAGACAGCCAGAATAACGATGAGCCTTAATGGACGGGTTTCCCATTCTTGGCGAATACCAGATAAAACCGGGTAGGTTCGCATGAAACGTTCTTAATATGATATCAGTCCACTGCTAAAGCAGGGTAATATATTCATAATACACTTTTCCGGTCATAACAGGATTAATGCACATTACAGGTATTTCAGCTTTGTTGAACATCACTTTCTCGTCCCATGCTTCGGCATTGAAGTTAGGTGAGAAAATATCGGCGTCTGTCATGATCATGATCATATCGGCTTTCTCGGCTGTGGCATGATTCAGCATCTGCTCGGCAAACCTACCGCCCTTTTCGGCATCGGTAATTTTGTATTTTATGCCGTATTTATTAAAAGCCTTCTTGATCTGTTCACTGACAATATTGATCTTGCCGTCGAGTGTGACAACAGTATGTTTCTCGCGGAAGATATTGATGCAAGAATCAAAAGTCTTCGCCATATGTATGGCCCACTGAACTTGCTGCCTGGCCTCCGTAAATGTATTTATGGGGAAAACAATATTTTTAAATCCCTTTTTAATGGATCCTTTCTGCACTACTATAGTGGGAACAGGTGCTTTTGTTACAACTTTGAGCGCATGGCTTCCAACAAGGTATTGCAACCCCTTTTTGCCATGTGTTCCCAGGACCATCAACTTTGCTCCGATATCTTCTGCGGTACCATGTATCTCATCAAAAATGCTTCCTTCCTTTGTAAGGGTTTCAACAGTGATGCGGGACTTTTCCATGATATCATTGGCAATGGCCTTCAGTTTATTGGTGATGGATGATACCTCTTCCTTGTCTTTTTTTAACTGGGACTTTGATTCCCTGTTAATAACGTGAAGGATCAGCAGATTATAATCAAGATACTCTGCCAGCTCCACGCCATAATTGATGGCATTTTGACAGGTTTCAGAAAAGTCGGTCGGGACGAGAATAATATCGTTCAGTTGCTTTGCCATATATAAAAATTTGATAGGTTAGTAGCATAACAAAAATATGAAAATATTCGAATTACGCAACCATACTATAATCTGCAACCCGCGCTCCTTACCCTGGATCCCTTATCTAATTTTCGTACATTCGTATCATGCTTCGAAAAAGAGGACTGGCATTCCGCCTGGGGTTCTACCTGCTTACAGTGGGTTTTTTAGTATTGTTTGCAATATTATACTATAATTACAGGGTTTCGCGTGACCTTGCGTTGCGTGATGCTAAAAGTGATGTTATGAAACTCACGGAGCTAACGGTTGCCAGGATTGAGAATGTATTGAACAATGTCGAAAATATCCCGTCAAACCTGGCCTCTGTGATAGAGAGCAAAGATACGATCCATTTCAAAGGGACAAGAGCAATAGTCGAAGAAGTCCTTAGAAATAATCCCATGATTTACGGTGCGAGTATAGCTTTTGCTCCAGAGCTGGAGAGGGGGGATACACTATTTTATGCGCCGTATTTGTACACCAGGGGGGATTCTGTGTTTTACAAGGATCTTGCGAATGATAACTACAGATATACCAGTCAGGCGTGGTATAAAGAAGCTCGCGAAATGGGCAGGGGAGTATGGTCGGAACCATATTTTGATAAAGGAGGCGGAGATGCCCTTATGGCAACCTATGCTGTACCTTTTTTTCGTACTTACCACGGCGAAAAAATATTTTCGGGAGTGGTAACCGCCGACCTATCGCTGCGAGGACTTCAAGACCTCATTAATTCGGTTCGGTTTTTTGATTCCGGCAGAGGATTTATGATCTCCTCAGCAGGAAATATTGTTACCTGGCCGGAGATCAATTACCTCGATGATAAGGTTGTGCATAATATTTTCGAAGAGGTACAATCGCCCGAGACCAGGGCACTCCTCAAGAAAATGACCATGGGTGAAAGCGGTATTGCACCCCTGGATGTCGCTGATCCTCAGAATCGAAAACAATGGATCAGTTATGCGAATGTACCTTCCAATAATTGGTCCCTTGGAATAATTTTCAAGGAAAATGAGTTATATGAGAACATACACAGCACATCGATAAAGCTTATCGCCATTGGAATATCGGGTTTCATAATTCTTGGTTTCCTTATTCTTCTTATTTCAAAACGTTTTGTCAGGCCGATCGAAAAACTGGCATCAGCCTCACGAAAGATCGGCGAAGGACAGTTTGACGTGCCGATCCCGTCTTTCAGGTCAAATGACGAAGTTGCGGAACTGGGCAGGGCATTCAGAAAAATGCAGACACAATTGAGGGAATATATCAGGAACCTGAAGGAGACAACTGCCCAGAAGGAGCGAATAGAAAGTGAGCTGGAGATTGCCAGTGAAATACAGCAACAGATGCTTCCGGAGGCTGATTTGCTTGTTGACAGTAAAAATGTTGGCTACTATGGGATCTTAAAGCCTGCACGTCGTATTGGGGGAGATCTGTATGATATGGCTGTACAGGGCGACCAGTTGTATTTTGCCATTGGGGATGTTTCGGGGAAAGGTATTCCCGCTGCCCTTTTCATGGCCAAAACCCTGACCTTATTCCGGGCTAAGGTAACAAAGCGGCTGTCGCCTGAACAGATCGCCTATGAGATCAACAGGGATCTGGCGCTTCATAACCGGCAATCCATGTTTGTTACCTGTTTCATCGGGCAACTAAATATGATTACCGGAAACTTGAATTATTGTAATGCCGGTCATAACCGTCCCTATATCCTGTCAGAGGGGAAAGTTCCGCGTAAAGTGCCCGGCTCACACGGTATTCCCCTTGGTAGCCTTACGGAAGCTGAATATGCGTTTGGAAAAATCAGCCTGAAGTCCGGCGACAGGATCTTCATGTATACTGATGGCATTACCGAAGCCGAGAACATTTCCCGGGATCTCTATGGTGAAGATCGAATGGCAGGTTTGCTGGCTGATAACAGTAAAGAATCTCCTGAGGATATTTCACTCAGGATGCTGAATGATATTGAATCCTTTTGTTCGGGGGCGGAGCAGACGGATGATATTACCATGCTGATCTTATCGCTTAAATAAAAAACCCCGAATGAATCTATCCGGGGTTTGTATATCGAAGTTTTATGATCGATCTGTTAATACGGTACGATCTTCTTCCAGTTATAATCACGCGGGTTTACGCACATTACGGGGATCTGGGAAGTATTGAAGATCATTTCCTCATCATAGCTTCCAAGAAGGAAGTTGGAAAACCCCTTGTCGGGATTGGTCATGATAAGGATCATATCTGAGTTTTTCGCCGTAGCAAAATTGATCACCTGGTTTGAAAAACCACCTGATTTCTGAGCCACATCAATGGTGTACTTAACGTCGTTCTTATGGAAATGGCCAGTAATTCCGGCAACTGCTTTATCTCTGTTTTCCCCGGCCTGCTGGAAGATCTTTATCGTTGCTTTGAACTGTTTGGCAATGTGGGCTGCCCATTCGGTCTTTTCCCAGATACCAGCATCACTTGTGATGGGGAAGACGATTTCCCTGTAAGGCCCGTCGAATTGCCTTTTCTGCACTACGATCACCGGTACTGGAGAACTGGTAACCACTTTAAGCGCGTAGCTCCCGGTGAGTTTCTGCATTCCAACTTTTCCATGGGTTCCAAGGTACATGAAGGATGCATCAACTTCAGTAGCAACTTCGCTGATCGTTTTGAATATGTCGCCTTCTTTGGCAACAGTGTCGACCTCAATACCGAAATCAGCAATAATATTATTCGCAATGTCATCTAACTGTTTGTCGACAAAGTCGGCTCCCTGACCTTCTTCTTTGAGGAATGATTTGGTGTTCTTATCAATTACATGAAGAACCACCAGCTTGTATTGCAGATGCTTGGCAGCACCGGCAGCCTGGTTAATGGCATTGGCACAAACTTCCGAAAAATCAGTTGGAACCAGGATGATCTTTTTTAACATGCTTTCCATGCGTGCGTGATTTTATGTGTTTAGGCTTTTTTATAATCAGACAAATATATGAATAATTTTTTCGCTTATGTTACTTATCGATTAATTATTGAGTACTGGATGCTTGATACTGGATACTTGAAACTTGAAACTGGATACTGGATATTTTTTATTTGTTGCTTTTTGCTCGCTACTCGCTATTCGCTACTCGCTATTCGCTACTCGTTACTCGTTACCCGGTACTGCCTACTGCTTACTGCCTACTGCCTACTGCCTACTGTTCCTCTGTCCCATACTCTCATATTTCCGTATTCTTCCTGCTACCAAACGCCCATAACTCAACGCTTATCTATTCATAAAACAAACAAGTTCTTTTACCTGACGAAGATTGTCTGCTTTCTTTTCATCCCGTAATTTTCTGGCAGAGGGTGTAAAAAAACTATGGTTCTCAAGGAACATGATCTGGAGTTCATACCATTCTCTCAGGGTTGTATGCCTGATATTCAGCACATTCCATTCATATTGAAGCTGATGGGCGATCATGAAGAAATCTTCCCTTCCCAGATAATCAAGGTCAGAATCACAAAGGATCTTTTCGAGATATGTAGTTGCGCTTTGCGGAAGTTTGGTGGTCTTGATCATTCCGGAGATCGCATCAATTTCTTCCTGTGAATAGTCAAAATTCGGAAGGTATTCCTTTGCAATCTCAATGCTGGCATCTTCGTGCCCTATATATGTTTTTAGCATGCCGGAGTCGTGAAAAAGCGCGGCTGTTTCCAGCAAGAGTTGGTCATGCTCGGCTATTTTTTCCAGCTCGGCCAGGTTGCGGGCTGCTTGCAATACATCGAGTGTGTGATCAATGCTGTGATATGTGAGATCATGATCGAGCTCGTTCGATAGCTTTTTAATTATAAAATCTCTTGCTTTAGGATAATTCATATGATGGGTGACTGCTTTATTTACAAACGCTTTACACGCTTTATTGTTTTAAATATCATTTAATTGTACCTTTCAATCCCGTCCCAGTCGGGCGGAATACCAAATTCTATCAACTTTTCGCATCGTTTGATATACAGGGCAGCAGCAAGGTCTGACTGGTTGATTTCCTTTACTTCCCTGAATATCTTAATGGCATCTTTCAACTGTTTGTTCTTGTAGTGTTGCATGCCGAGATTGAATTTATCTTTAGTTGAACTTTTAAGGTCCCTGATATCTTCAGGATCTCCGTCGATGATCTCGAAAATATACACAGCCTCTTTTTTCCCTTTTACCTTGACCACATCCAGGAAACGATAATGATACTGGGTTGGGTCATTGATCTTGATAAGGGTTTCTTCAGTTATGATGATCTTTGATCCGTAAACTTTTGTAAGTCCTTCGAGTCTTGAGGCAAGGTTCACCGCATCAGAGATCACAGTACCTTCCATACGTCCTTCCCCCCCGACAATCCCGAGCATCAGGGAGCCGGTATGGATGCCGATACCTGAATCAATGGCCTGCTGCCCGAATTGATTGATGATATGATTGAATTCAGCAAGCTTGATCCTCATCTCGATCGATGCATTTATGGCATCCTCTGTATTATCCGGGAAAAGGGCCATGATGGAATCCCCGATGTACTTGTCGACAAAGCCGCTATTATTTCGGATAACCGGCTCCATGTATCCGAGATAGTTGTTGAGGAAATTAAAATTCTCCTTCGGTGTCATTTGTTCTGATATCGTGGTGAAATCTCTGATATCATTGAATAATACGGTCATTTCTTTTTGTACCTGGTCGCCAAGCTGGATATCTGCAATGCTTTCTTTTCCAAGGTATTCAAGAAACTGCCTTGGCACGAAGCGTGAATTGGCTTCATTCATGATGGAGATGTTCTCGATATAATCCTTGAGCTTTCCACTCATATCATTGTATCCTTCGGTGAGTTCGCCGATCTCGTCATTTGTACGTACAATGCTGTAGGATTCCATTTCACCGCGACCTGTTCGTTGCATATTAAGCAGTAGTTCCCGCACCGGGTAAACAATATCCCTGGTCGTCCACCTGATAAACAATAAAAGGTAAAAGAATGAGATCATGATACCGCTGAAGGTACCAATTAGCATGATGTAAGTGTCGAACAGGTTTACGTAAATAATCCCGGATTCAGTATTCAGTTCTGTTTCACCGAAATAACTGGTGTATTTCCCGATGAGTATTTTTGTCTGCTCTTCGGTGGGTGGGGCATCAAGCAAGTCCTCTATATTGGTAATGCTGATGAGCATATAAAAAAGTACGATCAGCAAAGGCAGGAAAGTGGTCATGGCACTTGAGATCCACAACCGGTTGCGTATCCTTCCAACCTTGATATTGAATATTCTTTTCCGCAACTCCTGGGGTGTGAAGAAAAACTCCAGGTATTTGATATGCACCCTGTGCTTCTGCCAGAAATACACGAACATCAGGTTCAGGATGGAAGAAACGATCATGATGAAAAAGAACTGTTTGTAAAAGCGTATCGTGATCTCGTTGAAATCTCCGTGGAAAAGAAGTTGATACAACATGAACCCTGAGGTGATCCCGTAAGTAATGAAGAGGATCCCGGCATTTATGATGGGGGTTTTCAAAATATACTTCTTGCAGAACTTGAACAAGCCTTCCTTTATCTTCTTATTTCTCCGTTTTTTTCTCAGATAAAGTTTGAACGGAAGGTTAAAAGCCAGTCCGAGAAAAAAGCTGATAAATAATAACTTGAACCAGAGGTTCGAGACCTTGCTGAAGTGACCGGTCATTTTGTCGTCTACATTTTCCTTTACCGGTTCAACACTTCCTGCATCTTCTCCGGGGGGCAGGTCAATGTCCACATAGGTAGAATCAACCTGGAAATTTATTTTTTGTTTTGAGGAGTCATTTTTACTCGTATCGGGAGCATATTTTAGTGCAATTGTGTCTGAACTGATACCGATACTATCGGGCAGGGCGAACTCGTAATTACCGGTCCGGTATTTCTGTAGATCAGGGGCGTGCTTGATGAGCAATATCCCGGTGATCGGGAATACCAGGAACATAAACATCAGGGTGGAAATAAAATATATCCTGAACCCGTAATATGCCGGTACCGGTCTGTATTTTTTGCCAGCCATAAATTTGTCGCTTAGGCTAGTAAAGATATGAAAAAGTGTTGGGTGTTGCTTGCTGGTTGTTGAGTTATTTCAAAATTCAAAGTTCAAAGTTCAGATTTCATATTTCAGAGTTTCCCACCACCTTGCAATTTGAGCCCTGGACCTAGACCTCGTGAATGATCTCCATACCGCGCATGATCGCCTTTTCATTATCGGGGATCATGTGGTGATAGCGTTCCGGAAGCGATTTCTTTAAGCCTTTGATCACGTTTTCCAGTTCCACCACCGGATTTACTTTGAGGTATCCACCGAGCACGATCATGTTGAAGATCTTGGCGAGGCCCATTTTTGCAGCTTCGTCAGCGGCGTCGATGCGGTAGATCTTGATATCCTTCCTTTCAGGGTGCCTGCTGATGCCGTTACCGTCGTAAATGAGCAAACCGCCCGGTTTCACTGCCGATTCAAACTTATCCATCGAC
>JAZBOU010000121.1:0-20660 GCA_036351275.1 Bacteroidales bacterium | reverse complement strand
TTTTTTGTAATTAAAGTGTGTTTTGGTTTTGCAATTCATTCTATACCAACCGTATAGATTAATAAGCAAGTTTGACCATGATATTGGTCTGAATGGTATTGGATTGATCTGTTTTTACATAAGACAAGGAGTTTTAGTTAAACATTAATTGAGTTTGCACAAAGATTGCAGGCATACAGCAAATGTTTAACTTTGCTCTGCCTCCTTTCTTTGTTAATGGTTTTATACATTTGGAGATGTACGTCAATTATTAATAATTTAAGGGGGTATTTTTTTACCCTCCCAATACGATCCTCCCATAAATAACTTCGCGCAAAAATCGTGATCCCAAGCTTTCTTATTCGTGAAAGAAAGCAAAGTAAAAATACAAAAGAAAAAAGCGAAAATCAAATGGTGTCATTGTTTTTTTTTTGAGAGAAGATTTGATAATCAGCAAGTAAAGTTTGTAGCTGTACTCAGTTTTGATTGTTATTTGATGGTGTTGGGAAAGGAATATGGAGAAGGAATATTTGCGAAACAATCGAAGAAGGAATCTTGTCGAAGATAATAGATGTCTGAAGAAGTGTCGATTAGCTTATGCCGATTCCGAATCAGTGAAACAGTGAAACAGTGAGACAGTGAAACAGTACGCCTTCGCTAGCGCCTCCGCAGAGTAGCTATAGCGCTCGCGGAAAGCTTCGGCGTACACAGTGATGACAATGGCGACAATGATGACAATGGCCACAATGATGACAATGCATATCCAATTTTTATTACCTTTGCCAAAATTTGGAAATCGCTCACCAGCCACATATGACTGAGAAGCAGAGAACTATAAAAAAAGTCACATCGGTAAAGGGTACGGGGCTTCATACGGGGAACGACGTTACACTTACTTTCAATCCTGCACCAGCAGGGCACGGACTTAAATTCAGAAGGGTCGATATGGAAGGCCAGCCTGTTATTGATGCGGATGTTATGAACGTGGTCGAAACCGCAAGGGGAACAAGTTTACGGCAAAACGGGGCCGACATAAATACCTGCGAGCACGTGCTTGCTGCCGTCATGGGCCTGGGGATCGACAACCTGATGATCGACATGACCCAGAGCGAACCCCCGATCATGGATGGCAGTTCCAGGTTTTTTATTGAAGCACTTGCCGAAGTTGGCACGGTGGAGCAGGATGCTGAACGCGAATACATCGAAATTAGCGAGAACATCACTTACCGGGATGAAGAGAATAAAGTGGAACTTATCGCCATCCCGAACGATACCTTCAAGGTTTCGGTGATGATCAATTTCGAGACCCGGGTACTGGGAACACAGTATGCTGTGCTTGAAAACATAGAAGACTTTAAAGAAGAGATAGCTAATTCACGGACCTTTGTTTTTCTCCATGAGTTGGAATATCTCCTGGCCAATAACCTGATCAAGGGAGGTGACCTGAGCAATGCAATCGTGTTTGTAAACAGGGTGGTTTCACAGGATGAGCTCGACCGTCTTGCCGACCTGTTCAGTAAGCCACGCGTGAATGTAATGCAGGACGGCATACTGAATAACCTGGAGTTACATCACAGGAATGAACCTGCAAGGCATAAGCTGCTGGATGTGATCGGTGACCTTACATTATTGGGAAAACCGCTGAAGGCCCATATCATTGCCCGGAGGCCCGGACATGCTGCCAACGTGGGATTAGGAAAACTTATTAAAGAACATATTACCAAGAACGTTAAAAAAATGAATGCATCATTTTCGATTGACCTCGACAAAGAACCCTTGTTCGACATCATGGACATACAGGGTTTTCTGCCGCATCGTCCACCTTTCCTCTTTATCGATAAGATCATGGATATGGGAGAGGATTACATTGTTGGCGTGAAGAATGTCACCATGAATGAAACATTTTTTGAAGGGCACTTTCCGGGTAACCCGGTGATGCCCGGCGTGATCCAGGTTGAGGCCATGGCCCAGACCGGCGGTGTTCTTCTGCTACATAGCGTACCCGATCCTGAAAACTACATCACCCTTTTCCTGAAAATCGAGGAGGTAAAATTCAGGAAAGTGGTCAGGCCCGGTGATACCATCGTATTCCACAATAAACTGATGAAACCGGTAACCAGGGGCATAGGACTGATGCATGGGAAGGCATACGTAAACGGAAAAGTGGTGATGGAGGCAAAAATGATGGCTTCAATCAGCAAAAAAGAAGAAACTAACGCGTAAAACGAACACATGAACCAACCTTTAGCATACGTACATCCCCAGGCCAAAGTGGCAAATAATGTTGTTGTTGAACCTTTTGTGAACATCGAGAAAAATGTGGTCATTGAAGAAGGTACCTGGATCGGTTCACACGTAACCATTATGGAAGGGGCGAGAATTGGAAAGAATTGCCGCATCTTCCCGGGCGCCGTGATCGCGGCTATTCCACAGGACCTGAAATTCGATGGTGAAGAAACCATAGTTAAAATAGGTGACAACACCACCATCCGGGAGTATGTTACCATCAACCGTGGGACCAAAGCGAATTATGAGACCGTCGTAGGGAATAACTGCCTGTTGATGGCATATGTCCACGTGGCGCACGATTGCGTGATCGGCGATCATGTGATCCTTGCCAATGCTGCGACACTGGCGGGCCACATCCAGATCGATGATTTTGCCATTGTCGGCGGGCTGGCTGCGGTACACCAGTTTGTTCAGATCGGCAAGCATACCATGATATCGGGCGGTGCTCTCGTAAGGAAGGACGTTCCACCCTATACGAAGGGTGCCCGTGAGCCATTATCCTATGTGGGTGTGAATTCCATCGGCCTCAGGCGCAGGGGATTTAACGGCGATCAGATAAAAGATATCCAGGAGATCTACAGGAAGATATACCTTCGCGGGATGAACGTATCACAGGCGGTCAACCTCATTGAAGCTGATATGCCGGCGACACCAGAGCGTGACGAGATACTTGCCTTCATCAACCGCTCAACAAGGGGTATTATGAAAGGGTACAGTAAATTTCAGAAACAAGATTAATTTATAACACATGGCAACAACCGCAGATTTTAGAAACGGATTAGTGATAGAGCATAATGGGGAGTTATTCACTATCGTGGAATTCCAGCATGTGAAACCGGGTAAAGGGGCTGCCTTCGTACGGACCAAATTAAAAAATGTAAAGACAGGCAAGGTGCTTCCCAATACCTTTACGGCAGGTGTCAAGATCAATGTACAGCGTGTTGAACGCCGGCCTTATCAGTACCTGTATAACGACGGACAGGATTATCATTTCATGAACCAGGAAACATTTGATCAGATCCACCTGGTAAAAGAGCTGATCTCAGCACCCGACTTTCTTAAAGAGGGCCAGGAAGTGGAGATCACCTATCATACAGAATCGGAGACATACCTGTCATGCGAACTGCCTGCCTACGTGACACTTGAAATAACCTATACAGAACCCGGTGAGCGCGGGAATACCGCAACCAATGTAATGAAAGATGCCACCGTGGAGACCGGGGCCAATGTGAAGGTTCCCCTTTTCATCAACACGGGCGACCTGATCAAGGTTGATACCCGTACGGGAGAGTATTCTGAACGAGTAAAATCATAAATCATGAAATTCCCGGAACCAATGAGCCTGAGAGACCTGGCAGGTTTCCTGGGTGCCAAGTATGTCGGTGACCCCGAGCACCCGGTCGAAGGCATGAATGAGATACATATGGTGGAAAAAGGCGACCTTACTTTTGTCGACCATCCGAAATACTACGACAAAGCCTTGCAATCCAACGCCACCACCATCCTTATCAACAAGGATGTGCCATGCCCCGAAGGCAAGGGCCTGATCATATCAAATGATCCTTTCATGGATTTCAATAAGGTTGGAAAGCATTTCAGGCCTTTCAAACCCTCTGAAGAAATGATAAGCCCTACAGCAGAAATTGGCGATGGGACCCATATACAACCCGGTGCTTTTATCGGGAACCATGTTAAGGTCGGCAGGAACTGCCTCATCCATGCCAACGCGGTGGTTTATGATCATTGCGTACTGGGCGACGGAGTCGTACTGCATTCCGGAAGCGTGATCGGAGCCGATGGTTATTACTTTCAAAAAAGAAAGGGCGAAACACTCAAATTCAATTCCGTCGGACGGGTGGTGCTGGGGAACCATGTTGAAATAGGCGCCAATACGACCATTGATAAAGGTGTTACGGGTGACACTACCGTGGGTGATTATACCAAATTCGATAATCATGTTCAGGTCGGGCACGACACACAGATCGGCCGCTTTTGCCTGATAGGGGCCTTTACCGCCATTGCAGGGGTTACCAGGATCGAGGATAACGTGATCCTCTGGGCCAATGTGGTTGTCGACAAAGACCTCGTTATAGGCGAAGGAACAGTGATGCTTGCCACTTCGGGTACCGATAAATCCCTTGAAGGAGGAAAAGTATACTTCGGCCGCCCGGCCATGGAAGCCCGCCAGGCCTGGAAAGAGATGGCGCTCATTAAAAAACTTCCCGAGATATGGGAGAAAGTGAGAAAACTGTAAAGTAATTTCATCCCGGGCAAAGCGAAGGATCCCCAGGTTTTAATATCAAATATCAAGTATCAAGTAACGAGTTTTGTTATTCGTTATTTGTTATTTGTTTCTTGTTATTTTTTGAGGTATGAAATAAATCCAGCGAAACCAGTATCCCGATAAATCCCCAGAAGGGAACCGATGCCTTGTCGGTGTCGAGGAAGTTGTTGAGGAAGCTGTGGGCAAAGTATGACATCAGCCCGAGCAATATAAGGAGGGCGAATAACCTGACTTCTTTTGTTTTACCATTTTTATATACGCGCAGCCCGGTTATGGTCGCGGCGATCACGATCGCCATAAATGTAAGCATGCCAAGGATACCTGATTCTGAAAGCGGGCCAAGATATTCGCTGTGTGCATTACCCATATCACCTACATTCGTGCTGATGATGGTCTTTTCCTTGGAGCGTTGAAAAGGTGCATAAACGAACTGGTAGGTTCCCGGTCCCCAACCAAGTATCGGTCTTTCCTTGTACATCCTGATCGCACAATTCCAGCGGTTGATGCGCTCAAGGTTGGAAGCATCGGAAGAAATATTCGACATGGACTGGATATGTTCAACAAAGTCGGTAGAGGAGTCCTGCTTGTTCCGCTCAAGGCGGTCGATAAACTGGAAAGAGAACATATAGAACAATCCTGCCAGGACTGCAATACCGAGAAATACCCACCTGAATTTAATTTTGAAATAAATGATCCAGTAAACACCGAATGCGAAGGCTACGCTGATCCATGCTGCACGGCTGTATGAGAATATGAGACCCATGATGAGCATAAAAAGTATGATGAATGCCCCTAAACGCTGCGAGTTGGTGTATTCCTTACTGAAGGAGAATCCAGTAAAGAAGGGAAGGAACATGGAAATAACAGCCCCGTAGGCAGTGTGATCGTTATAAAAAGGCTTCATTACCATGTTGCTGTGGGGTTTGTCGAAACCATATCCGGCATGGTTGAACAGGGTGTACACGATGATCCCGATTAAAGGTATTACATACAGCCAGTTGAATCGCTTGATATTCCGGGTATCCTTGAAAATAAGAATGCCGAGAAAATAAAATGGTATGATGAACCACAACCTTGCAACAAGGAACTTTACCGAAACAAGCGGGATCTCGCTGGTAATGGTTGTGATCAGTATCCACACCAGGTTAATAATAATGACAATGCTTACGGGATGCCTGACAATTTGCTTGTGAAAGCCGCCATCATAAAATATCTTGAGCAGGAAAACTACCAGCACTCCCATCATCAACGGCTCCGATGGCAGCGATATCCCGACACCCAGCTCGGGGTCCTTATAGTTAATGGCAATGGGTGTGAGAAAAGTAATGAACAGGATAAGTTTGTCGAGTGAAAAGATATACATGAAAAGAAATACAAGCAAAACGGGTGTAAGCAGTGCATAATATTTGTCATGCGCGATCAGGTATGCATTCAGTATGATAAATGCAATACTTACAGCATAAACCAGGTAAACCTTGTATTTCTCGATCAGTTGATTCAAGCCTGTTCAGTTATTTTTTTGCTTTAAGTGAATGCCTGTATCGTTCGATGATCAGGATAATAATGATCGCCAGGAAGATGGTGGCAAGCATAGTGAATGTCACGATCAGCCAGCGCACGGGGTACGACTTCTTATCGGCCGGGTAGGGAGGTGTTACCACATTAGCATATGTAAGCTCGTCTGTATAGAAACGCAACGCGGTCTCATAATCAACTTTTAAAAGTGAAAAATTGATCGCTTCATTCCGGATGGCTTCCACGATCTCAATAAGTTCACCGCCATACTGCTCAATATTCTCCTTCAGCCGCATAACCTCGCGTGAGTTGATCGTATTTGAGGAAGCGCCGGTAACGGTACGTAAATACCCCCTGGTGATCTCTTCTGCCTGGGCTTCATATTCTATCAGACCGTACTCCGTACTTAAGAACTGAAGCCGCATTTTAAGTGAGTCGATGTGGGCCTGTTTTTTGGCAATGATGGCATCGTACATCTTGATCACCTCAAGGTACTTATCGTTATGCATCCTCCTTACCTTCTTATTGTAAAAATCGATAATGGCATTTACCATATCGTTGGCAAGCACCGGATCCCTGTCGAGCACCGTGATCTCGACCGACTCAAATGGTGTTTTGCTGATACTCACACTCTGTCCGTACTCGTAGTAAATAGTCGAGTAGAAATATTTAAAACTGCTGTCGACCTTGTAGTGCTTGGCGAGGTCGAACTTCAGGATCACGCTGTCCTTAATATCTTTCGATTGCAGCAATTGCAGCATCTGCTCTGTTTCACTTTCATCGGAATAAGGTGAAATGTTGGCAGGGTAAACTACCGCAGAAGACTTATACTTCGGTGTTATGAATATCGGGCTGGAGAACAGTATTCCCAGCACCAGGGAAACGATGGCGATCACGAGGATGTGTTTCCACCATTTGATCAGGATGCTGGCAAGTCCTGTATTGTCAAATAACTTTTTCATTTCAGCTAGGTTATAAATTTCTTCGTTTGAAGGTTCTTTTTTATTTGATTCTCTTTTTTTCGCCTGAGATGCTTCAGGAGCTTGAGTTATGTGTTCTTTATCTACTTTTTTCTCATCTTTTTCTTTTTTCCCTTTGGCTTCCGCGATGACCTCGGTTTTCTTTTCCTCTTTTACAACATCTTCAGCGACATTTTTCTGATCAGGTTTTTCTTGCTTGAATAATGCTGTTTTTTCCAGGTTCCACAGGCGAAGGTTCAGGCTTTTTTTTTTGAGTTTACCGAAGTTCTCAATGATGATAAGGGTCAGTATCGCCAGCAGGAGTGATGAAAGGGTTGTAACCAATACGATCAGCCACCTGATGGGATATGACTTCTTCTCCGCCTTATAGGCTGAGTTGACAACGAACTTCTGGGGAAGTTCTGCTTCCGCATCCACTTTTGCTTCCTGGTATTTAGCCTTGAGCAGGGTGAGTTGTTCTGATTTGAACTCCAGTGTGTTTTTCAAGGAAAGGAAAGCCCCGCCGTATTCGGCCAGTATATCGAGGCGTTCTTCAAGCGCCCTTACTCCTGCCATGTCGTTGTTGCGGAGTGCAATGGCCAGTTGCTGGTTGATCACTTCCGACTGTGATTCATAGTCGTTAACACCCAATCTGCCGATCACTCTCAGCGAATCCACAATGCCCGAGACTTCTTTCTGCAGATCAAGGTATTCATGCTCTACGATCTGGAAAGCTCGCCTTGCTCTTTCTTTCTGCATTTGTGTTTTCGTGGAATCGAGGAGCTCGGCAATGGTGTTGGCAATGTCAGAGGCCATCTGGGGGTCGGTATCCAGAACACTGATCTTCACGGCCATATACTCTGTCTGCCGGAAAGTTACATTCCTGTCGTATTCCCTGGCCAGATAGGTGTTTTTATACTTTGACCCCGGATCAATGCCGTAATGTTCCATCAGCTTGAACTTCCTCACTACCCTGTCTCTGATCTTGTTGGAATTCAAGATCTGCAGCATCTGTTCTGTTTGCTCTTCCTCACCGAACCCAAGTACATCTTCTTTAATTCCCGATTGCTGGCTGATCAGTGCCTTCGAAATCGAGTTTGTTGCCACCGGATAAAGGATAACGGTCGACTTGTACTTTGGTGTGATGAACAAAGGCGATGAGAACAGAATGGAGGACAGGATCGCAAGCAGGGTGATGATGATCAACGGCTTTCTCCAGAAATACAGGAAGTATAAAAACCCGGAAGAGTCAAAGTCGCCGTTTTCTGCAAACTTACTTACCATCTTGTTTCAACTAAAATTGTACAAAGGCGTCAAAAATAGGAAATTTATTCCAATGCACCAATTCATTTTAACCGAAGCTTCGCGGCATTTATTGTGTTCTGAATAAAGCTTTCTGTAAGCAATCCTTATTCAGGAGGCTCGCTTTCACGTTCACGAACCATGGCGATCAGGCCCCTTATATTGAATAACCTTAGCAGGGAAGCAAGAATAAATGAATAGGCTAAGACCATGGCGGCATTGATCCACCAGGAATAATGCAGTTGTCTGCTGAACCAGGCCCCCAGCACAACCAGGGCGGCGAACAGAGCCAGCGATGCGAGATAACGAAGATTGATCCTGAACTTAAAGATACGCTGGACCACGATGACCTGAAGTATTACAGAAATAAACTGTGCGGATAAGCTTGCATAAGCCGACCCGACAGCCTGTATCTTTGGTATCAGAATAATGTTCACGGTGAGGTTGAATATGATCGCAAATGCAGCTATTATGTTGAGCTGCTTCAGGCTGCCGTTCGCAGTAAGAAGCGTTCCAAAGACATAAATGCCGGATACCGCAATGAAGCCGAACATAAGAATGCTAAATATCAGGCTGGAATTTTCTATGTTCTTTTCCGGGTAGAGCAGGTGCATCAGATCAGAAGCATAAAAGAATGAAGTCACAGCTACCGAAACCGAAACAGCAAATAAAAGGGAAAAGGCCAGCTTTACCATACTTACAATTTCCTTTCCCTGCTTTATGAGGTGGCTGAATATTGGCAACAGCAGTACGGCAAAGAGATATGCGATCTGGTTGGCGGCATCAAAAAGACGGAAGGCCTGTGCGTACACCCCGGCCTGGATATCTCCTTCAGGGTAGGGAAGAAGACGCTCGATCAAAACAGGATCGATGCGGTTATAGAACGACATCATCAGCACAAGTGTGGCAAACGGAAGACTCCGTTTGACGATCATCACAAAAAACGGCCAGTTCCAGTATATCTTTTTGAACTTAGCCTTAACAACGACAATGCTCAGGGCAATTAACGCAGTGAGGAGGTATGCCGCCGTCTGTGCATAAACGAACCATTCGATGCGGAAGGGCTGGCTGGTTACGTTGCCCCATAACAGTATGGCACAGAAAATGATCATCAGGCTGCGGTCAAGTACGGAGATAAGGCTGTCGGTGCGCAGCATCAGCAAACCGCTGATGTTGGATCGCAGATAGAGTATCGACGAAAGCAGGAACTGGTTGAAGGCGATCCAGCCCAGCAGGTATAACTGTTCCCCCCTGTAACCGAGCGCAAGAGCTGCGATAAAAGTTACTGAAACGTAAAGAAGGGCAAGCAGGAAGCGAATGGATATAATACCGGAAAAGTGCTTGTTCAGCAATTGCTTGTTCTGGGCGATGTTCCTGGTGTTGAAATTCGTGATGCCCAGGTCAAGCAAAATATTGAACAGGAATGAAAAATTGAATATGACCGAATAGAATCCATAATCTTCCAGCCCAACCATGTTCTGCACCGACCTGTCGATGCCGAGTATCCAGAACGGCTTGATCAGGAGGTTCAGTGAAAGTAAAAGGATAAGGTTGGTGATGAATTTCCGATGCATCTGTTTCAGTTCAAAGGCATTAAAGCCTGATCATTTATCGTCTTCCACCTTCGCGAAAAAACCATAAATTTGTACAAAATTATCATAAAAACGGCAGCCTCGCCGATTTATGATAAATAATGGAATAATCCCTAAGTTATTGCAGATTGAGAATTGCAGTTAATACACGATTATTATTGCCCGATAAGCTGGAAGGTATTGGGTGGGTTGCCTATGAAACCCTCAGCAGGATAACGAAAAGCCATCCCGAACATGAGTTTTATTTCATTTTCGACCGGAAATGGGATGAGCGTTTTATCTTTTCCGACAATGTGATCCCCGTGAAAACGGGACCCCAGGCACGCCACCCCTTTTTGTATTACATCTGGTTCGAATATTCGATACCACGTGTTTTAAAGAAGATCAAGGCAGATATTTTTCTCAGTCCGGATGCATACCTCTCGTTACGAACGAAAGTGCCGTCGGTTCCAATATTTCACGATCTGAACTTTGAACATTATCCGGAAGACCTGCCTTTCCTGGAGCGGAAATACTACCGTTGCTTTTTTCCAAAATATGCCCGGAAAGCCAAAACGATTGTTACGGTTTCAGAATTTTCCAAGAAAGACATTGTGAACATGTATGATGTTGATCCTGAGAAGGTAAATGTGGTCTATAATGGCGTAAATGAGGAGTTTAAACCCCTGGATGATGGCGTAAAGGAAGAAGTCAGGCAAAAAATAAGCGGGGGATGCCCGTATTTCATTTTCGTGGGTGCATTGCATCCCAGGAAGAACCTGGCACGATTGTTCAGTGCATTTGATTATTTCAAGGAGCAGCATGTAACCGAAGTAAAGCTGGTGGTTGTTGGGAACAAGAAATTCTGGACAAAACAAATACAACAGGCCTTCGAAGGCATGAAACATAAGAATGAAGTGCTTTTCAGTGGCCGGATGTCGGCACCCGAATTACGGAATGCCGTGGCATCTGCGCTTGGCATGGCTTATGTCAGCTACTTTGAAGGTTTTGGCCTTCCGATCATTGAAGCCTACAGCTGTGATACACCCGTGATCACATCCAATGTTACTTCCATGCCGGAAGTGGCAGGAGATGCTGCCTTGCTGGTGGATCCTTTTTCCGTAAAATCGATTGCTGAAGGACTGGAGAAAATTGCCCTGGACCCCGACCTCAGGGATGACCTGATCAAAAGGGGCAGGGAAAGAAGAAAACTGTTCACATGGGACAATTCGGCAGAACAACTGTGGGCGGTGCTGGAAGACCAGATGAGAAAATTAAACAGGAACTCATAAATTCAATATACGATCACCTATGAAAGTATTATTGCTTGGTTCGGGTGGGCGAGAACATGCCCTGGCCTGGAAGATATCGCAAAGTCCTTTGTTGACAAAGCTTTTTGTTGCTCCCGGCAATGCCGGTACCATGCAGCATGGAGAAAATGTTATGCTGGATGCAGATGATCATGCCGCACTAAAGAAATTCGTGCTGGAGAAGAATGTCGACATGCTTGTTGTAGGTCCCGAAGCACCGCTGGTAGCGGGTGTGCATGACTTTTTCAGTTCCGACCGTGAACTTGCCCATGTGATGGTGATAGGCCCGCTGAAGGATGCGGCCATGCTGGAGGGGAGCAAGGATTTTGCAAAAGCATTTATGAACAAATACGAGATACCGACTGCCGCCTACAGCACATTCACTCCCGATACACTGGAGGAGGGATTTGCTTTCCTCGAGACCATGCGGCCGCCATATGTGCTGAAAGCCGATGGCCTGGCTGCCGGGAAAGGTGTGCTGATACTGGATTCAATCGGGGAGGCGAGGAAAGAGCTCTCCGCCATGCTTAAAGACGCCAAATTTGGTAAGGCCAGCAGCAAGGTGGTGATCGAAGAATTCCTGAGCGGTATCGAAATATCCTGCTTTGTACTCACCGACGGGAGGTCATATAAGATCCTGCCCTCGGCCAAAGATTACAAGCGTATCGGGGAAGGTGATACCGGGCTGAACACCGGGGGCATGGGGTCAATTTCTCCTGTTCCATTTGCCGATAATGAGTTCATGGCAAAAGTGGAACACCAGATCATCGCTCCCACCATCCGCGGACTCATCGGGGAAGGCCTGGAATATAAAGGCTTTATCTTCTTCGGGCTTATCAATGTTGAAGGGGAGCCCTTTGTTATTGAATATAACGTGCGAATGGGCGACCCTGAGGCTGAATCGGTCATCCCAAGGATTAAAACAGATCTCTTAAAAATGTTTGTTGCAGTTGGAAAGGGTACACTGGATGAGCAACAGCTGGAGGTGGATCCGCGTTATACCGCTGCCGTCATGCTGGTCTCCGGCGGGTACCCTGAGGCTTATGAAAAGGGAAAAGTCATTGATGGCCTCGATGGGGTCGATGGCAGCATCATCTTTCATGCCGGCACCAGGGCAGATGGCGAAAAAGTGTTAAGCAACGGTGGCAGGGTGCTTGCCGTAACTTCATTCGGAAACACACTGGAAGAAGCCCTGCGGCAATCCTATGTGAATGCATCGGCAATCAACTTCGAAGGTAAGTATTACCGGCGCGATCTAGGGAAAGACCTTTTTGAATTAAGACAGAAGAGATAAGAAATAAGAAGTAAATTGTTAATCCGGCAGTTCAGAAGCAGTTTTCATTTACAGTACCTCCTTCTTGCAGTACTGGGTGCTGCCCTATGGATACATCCTTTTGTTGATGGCATTGACCCGGTAGGGAGAACAAGTCCTGAGTCACCGCTGTTCAGCTTACTGCAAAACTTTTTGCCGATGGGCAACTTCCTGGTTTCATTGCCGGCTTTCATTATTCTCCTCCTTGAAGGGTTGTACCTGAACCATGTGCTGATCAAACATGATCTTGTAGCCAAGAATACCCTGATCACCGCATTTGTATACATCATCATGATGAGCCAGTCACCACAGGTGCTCACGCTGAATCCTGCCCTGTGTGCCGCTTTTTTTATGATACCTGCCCTGGACCTTATCCTGGGGACCTATGGAAATGCTGATCCCACCAGAAGTGTGTTCAATGCTGCCCTGTTGCTGGGTGTGGCTTCCCTGTTCCATTTTGCTTTTGTGTCCCTCGTACTGGTGCTCTTGCTTTCGTTCATGGTATTCGGCACGTTCAGCTTAAGGATATTCCTGGTAAGCCTGGCGGGGCTGTTAACAGTATACCTGTATCTTTTTGTTTATTATTTCCTTGTGGACAATACCGGTGGGCAGGCGGAAATATATTTGAATTGGTTTGTAACCATCCCGGAAGCGAATCTTGACTTTCCTTTTTTCCAGTACGCTGTCTGGATCATGCAGGACCTGCTCTTCCTGGCAGCTTTCTTCGTGGTTCTCAACCGCATGGGGGAGTGGAATATCAGTGTGAGAAAAATACTGCTTCTGTGCATATATTATGTTCTCATCGCCCTGTTCTCCTTTGTGTACATCCTGGATGATATCCAAACGGGCGGGCTGATAACGGCTATTCCGTTTACAATCTTCATAGCTGTCTTTTTAAGCACGAGAAAAAGATTGCCTTACCTCCTTGAACTGTACTTTGTACTCTGGTATGCCTTAACTTTTGTGAATAATCTCTACCTGGCGCATGCTGATACACTATAATCAAACGGATTTGATCGTTGCCGGTACCGATGAGGCGGGAAGAGGTTGCTATGCAGGCCCTGTATGTGCCGCTGCTGTCATTCTCCCCAATGATTACAGTAATATAATCCTGAACGATTCAAAACAGCTTAGTGAAAGACAGAGGGATGAATTGAGGTTAGAAATTGAGGCTGAAGCGCTTGCCTGGGGAGTAGCCATGGTCTGCAACAAGGAGATCGATGAGATCAATATTCTGAACGCATCCATACTTGCAATGCACCGGGCCCTGGATAAATTGAATACCAGACCCGATCTTCTTCTTATCGACGGCAACAGGTTTAAACCATATTTTGATATTCCATATGAATGCGTGATCAGGGGCGACGCAACCTATTATGCCATCGCAGCGGCATCGGTGCTGGCTAAAACCTGGCGCGATGAGTATATGCTTTCGATACATGACGAATATCCCGTTTATAAATGGAATTCAAATAAAGGTTACCCAACACGCGATCATAAGGATGCCATCAATGCACACGGCATATCACCCTACCATCGGCTCAGCTTTAACATGAACGAGCAGCTCAAAATGGACCTTTGAAAGAACGAAAATCGAAAATCGAAAATCGAAGAACGAAAGAAAGCATCCAGCATCATTTAATTAACAACTTCCTGTTAGTTTATTTACCCCCATCCAATAATCCCGCCCTTATTTTGTTATAATTTTGAAAATAAGTAAAGATCCATGGCCAGAGCTTCTCGTCTTTTTACGTATGCTGTGCTGATAATTCTGATCCTGCTTATCGGAACAGGTGCGTTTTACCTGTACAGTAAATATGGCAGGAGGGCGTCATCACCGGTGGATGCTATCCCTCCCGGTACCGGGCTCTTCATTAAGTTCAATGAACCCGGAAAACTTATCAGGGACCTGGGTTCCGGGAATGACATCTGGGATGACCTGTATTCTGTTGAAGATGGTAAGGTCATGCTGGAATCTCTCCTAACTGCCGATTCACTGCTTCAAACCATGGGCTACACCGACTTCCTGGAAAACGGAGCTTTATACCTGGCATTGGTTGAAGATAGCGCCGGACTGTCAAGCTGCATCATATTTGAATGGCCTTACGGAGCCTCGGAGCAGGATCTGAATACAGTTGCTCGGGTGCTGCAAGGAGAAATGCTGGATTTGCATTACGCGATCACTCGCGGACTCTGCATCCTGGGTAGCAATGCAAGGATACTGGAGGCATGCCTGAACCGGCTTAAAAACGATGTTCCGCTTCCATATTCCGATATGTACGAAAGAGTTGCCAATACTGCAGGCACCAACGTGGATGCCAATATTTACATCAATTTTGAACGTATTCCTTCCCTTGCTGGATCACTGTTGTCATCATCATTTTTTGATGGGCGGCAGGTGTTGCCCCACTTCGGCTCCTGGTCGGAGGTCGACCTGCTGATCAAAGACGATGAACTGCTCATGAACGGGTATACGGAAGCCATCGACAGCCTTGACCACTTCCTGGGTATTTTCCGTAAGCAGGAAGCACAAAAGATAGCGATCACCCGGGTATTGCCCTACAATACTTCCATGCTCATCAGCTTTGGATTCAGCGACTATGAGATGCTGCACAGGGACCTGGGCCGTTTTCTACAACACCCGGAAGTTTATCCGGAACGTGAGGGGGAACTGGAAAAAATGAAAAACCGTTTTGGCCCCAATACCGAGCGGTTCATGACCGAATGGGTGGGCAATGAGCTGGCTCTTGCCACCATCAATCCACATCTTGATGACCGTGCTTCCAATACCTTCCTGGCCATACATGCAAAGGATGTTGAAAAGGCTGACCGGCAGCTGTCTGAGCTTGCATCAAGCCAGTACAACAGTACATACCGGGAATACAGGATCAGGCGTATCACTATTCCCGAGCTGGTGCCGCTTATCTACGGAAGGCTCTTTTCCGGGATACAGGACAACTATTTCACCCGCATAGAAGACTATATCGTATTTGCAAATTCGAAGAAGAGCCTTGAGAACTTTATCAATATCTTCCTGTCGGGAAAAACACTCGAACAGAATGAAAACTTCAAAGGTTTTGCCGATAACGTTTCCGACAGGTCAAATATCTTCTGCTATTTCAATATACGCAACTCCGCCTCATTGCTCGAAAAGGACCTTGCCCCTCCATTAAATGAATTTGTTGCACGCAACAAAAACCTGATAGAGAATTTTGAGGCCGTGGCGGTGCAATTTAAGACCTTAAACAATATGTTCTTCACAAGCATGTATGTGAAGCATAATCCTGCATATATCAGGGAAGATCTTTCCCTCTGGAAAGCCTACCTGGATGCACCTGTTTACGGCAGGCCGTATTTTGTTAAGGATCACCGCACAAATAACCTGAAGATCGTTGCTTTTGATACCCTGAACACGATGTACCTTATTGACCACGAGGGCAACATTGACTGGAAACTAATCATCGGGGAGAAAGTGATCAGTGATGTGCATACGGTCGATTATTACCGGAATGGTAAGATACAGTACCTGTTCAATACAGCAAACCACATATACCTCATCGACCTGCTGGGCAGGGATGTTGAGGGATACCCTGTCGAATTGAAGGAAAAAGCCACCAACGGCCTGTCGGTATTTGATTATGATAACGACATGGATTACAGGATACTACTGGCGCTCGAAGATAACCGCGTATATAATTTCGACATCAGGGGCAAAAAGGTTGACGGCTGGAAAAATCCCCTCGCAAAGGCAAGAGTGACGACTCCTGTGGAACATTTGCGTGACGGCGGAAAAGACTATATCGTCATTGCCGATGAAGAGGGCAATATCAGGATCACCGACAGGAGGGGGCGTGACCGGATCAACCTTAAAACGGACTTTGTGAACGGCCTTCGTTCAGGATTTTATGTGAACGAAACCAACAGCAAGGGCACCATACTTACCACCGATGAAGATGGGAAGCTTACCTACATTAAGACCAATGGCAGGACAGAAACAACCGATTTCGGCAAATTCAGCCGGGACCACTATTTTCTTTACGAAGACTTTGACAATAAAGGAGGAAAGGATTTTATCTACCTCGACGGGAATAAACTGAGCGTATTCGATCGCTTCAAGAACGTTATGTTCAGCTGGCAGTTTGAAAATGAGATCAATTCGAGCCCTGTGATCATCCCTGTTTCATCAAGGGAGAAGATCATCGGCGTGGTGTCGGAGAACAGCGGCAAGATCTATCTCTTTGACAGGAACGGTAAGCTCCTCAGCACACCTGATCATATCGGGAAGACCCAGGTACTCATAGGCAGCCTGAACCGCGACGGTCAGCTCAATATGATTGTAGGCTCCGGCAACACGATATATAATTATTATTTTCGCTAATCAAGGAAATTGTCATCCCGGGCGTATGCGAGGGATAACCGATTTAACCAATTACTGATTCAACCAATTACTGATTCAACCGATTTAACTGATTTAACTGTTCTTATGAAAAGACTCCTTCTGATTTTTGTCCTAACCCCCGTCCTTTCCTTTTCCCAGGTCAAAACCCACTGGAAAGACGCACGCTTTCTTTCCGAACCGGTAAAAAAGATCATGGTATTCAGCCAGTTCTATGAAACTGAGGTCAGGAACGAAGCCGAGACGAGTATGATCAACGCACTCCTCGCCAGAGGTGTCGGTGCCGTGAAAGCTTCCGAGGTGTTTGTTTATGATTCGATGTACCTCTACAGCACTATGGAGCGTAAACTCGACAGCTGCGATGCCGATGGGATTATGATCATTAAGTTGATTGAAGAGCGGAGTACCGATATGTATATCATGCCGGAAGAACTGATCCCGCCTTTTGCATATAATTATTACGAGTATTATTCATTTTACTATTATCACGACTTCCCGATCATCATGGATCCGAATTATTACCGCAAACCCGGAAGGACTTTCCGAATAGACGTTTACCTCTACCAGAACAAAGGCGATATGGTGATCTGGGGCGGACAGACAAAGGCCGTAAATCCATTGGAGCCTCAAAAAGCAATTGGAAAATTAGGCAAATCGGTTGCAAAACAGATAATGAAAGAGGGGGTTGTTGTTTCAGAATAGAGACTGTTTCGCTGCTTCATTGTTTCACTGTTTCACTGGTTCACTGGTTTTCTGATTTAGTGTACTAATGCTCCGCATTCACCATTGTTATTATTAATTTACTAGAACAACAATAGAACAATGACGACTATGATAACAATGTCAGAAATGTACCCTATTTTTTCTTCTTATTTTTCTTTTCTTGCTTCAATTGCAAGGCATTCCAGTCATCCATTAATACCTTCCGCCAGTCATTTTTAAACTCAGCCCAGCTCATGTCTTCTGCCAGGTTCTTTTTACCGGGTGTAAGCGTCACAATGATCCCGTTTTGTATGGTTTTCCAGAAGTAATTGAAAAAACCTTTATTGGGGTCCCTGACAAAGGACATTTTAGCGATCCTGGGATCTTTGCCCTCATGCGGATTGTTCTTGTGCATTGCTGTCCGGGCAACAAAGGATAGAAACTTGTTTTCTTCGACAACTCCTTCCTGCTCTTTCTTTTTCTTCAGCACTGACATGGCGAGATCAGTGTATATGAATTCAATTCTCCCAACAGCAGTATCCTTCATGGCCATGCCATAAAACTCCACATTATTTACTGTTCCTCCTGTTGCTTCTACATAAACCATGTTTTCGAGGGTCGGGTTAAGTTTTACGGCAGGAAAACTACCGGCATATCCATGGAATGTGAAGTACTCGGCATGGTTGCCGATGGGCAGGTAAAAATAAATTTGTACCGGCGAGTGGTTCATTAGCTGCGCCTTTGCGTCGACATGGATCGCCTGCCCTTTTTTAATGGAATCAGGGTAATTGCATAAGCCGCTTATATCCATGCTAAGCTTGTCAAGGATGACCATACCGGGGTATTTTGCGCCCTCCAGGATCTCCTGGTACTTCAGGTACCCGTCGAACGTGGAAACAGACCCGATACTGAGCTGGAAAGGCAGCTCGGCTACAGCCGTCTGGAAAAGCTTGGGGAAAATGCTCATGTCCCTGGCTACGCGCTTATCCCGGCATATGTCGGCATGCGGGTGGGTGATCACCAGCTCTTCAGCAATGAACTTCCTGTTCATGAGGCTGTCGAAGACGATCCCGCTTAAGCTTATGTTGCCTGAACTGATATCGAAACGGTCGGTTTGCTTTCCAAATACTTTGCTGAATGATCCGATCGGGTAGGCCGGGATCAACTGAAAGGTGTCCAGGCTGAAACTGCCATCTTTGTAGCCTATGTTCAAGCCTGCAGTTTTCATGCTGTAAAACCCACCGGGAAGTTCCATATGATGTGAAGCTAACTCAATACTGAGATCATGGATGTCGAGTACCTGTGTCAGGCTGTCGCCTTCAGCCTGGGAAATACGTATGTCTTCCACTGCGATATTTAATCCATTACTTGCCATGGAAGTGTCGCCCGTAAGAAGATCAATGTATGCCATCCGGGCATTATCGATCTTAAAAGAACCCAGAAATGCACCCTTGAATTGTCCGCCGGCTGTGGTATCGGAATCAAAAAGACTGCCATTCCCATTATCCTGGCTTTTGTATTCCAGCAGGTTGCCTTTACCGTATACAACAATACCTGGGTCGCGCAGACGAATAGTTCCAACCTTGATCGCATTTCCCTTTATCGCTGCCATTATTCCAACACCTGTAATCCTCAGCCTGTCTACCGAGGCTTCAATTACGGGAGGCGGAGCAGGACTTCTTTCTGTCTTTTCAAGCAGGGTTTCCGATGGTGTGATCCGGATACCGTATACCCTCACAGATCGATTAAAAATATTGACCCTGATCTTTTCATAGTCAATAATATATTGTGTGGAATCAAGCTTACTCAACTGTGTGCGAAGGAAAGTGTCTGCTTTGTTGCTGATGATACTGTTGGCAAAAATGGTCAGGATGATGAGCAGAAGCAGGATGGATCCGAGTATGATCATCCATCGTTTTTGTTTTCTGGAAAGGGCCATCGGATAGGAGGATTTGTGTTTGATATAAAGGTAATAAATTTTTAATAAGACCTTATATATACTGAATTATCAAAGATTTGAGTAAATTTATTACTTTTAAATGTATGAAGATCCTAATATCAGGTGCCAGTGGCTTTATTGGCCAGAGTCTTATCCCGGCAATGCAGGAGCAGGGGAATGAGATCATCGCCGTTACACGTAATACAGATGAGGCAAGAAAAATACTCCCGGCAGCAGTTGGCTTGATCGGATGGGATAACAACGAACTCAGGGCTGCACTGGGTGAAACTGATGTAGTCGTAAACCTTGCCGGGGAAACGATTGCATCCCCCCCCTGGAACAAGAAAAAGAAAACAGCGATCCTGAACAGTCGCGTACTTGCTGCTCAACGATTGCATCATGCCATAAGTACGATCAATAAGAAACCTTCCGTATTTGTTCAGGCCTCTGCTGTGGGATTCTATGGCCACCGAACAGATATAGAGTGTTCGGAACTTACTCCTGCAGGCAATGGCTTCCTGGCAGAAGTATGTAAAAAATGGGAATCGCATGTGCCGGATCTTGAGAAAATCATGGAAAGGACGATCACTCTCAGAATAGGTGTTGTGCTGGGCAAATACGGCGGGGCCTTCCCTGAACTGCTTAAACAATCGAAGCGGCATCTTGCCGGGAAACTGGGTTCCGGTGAACAATGGATGTCGTGGATACACATCTACGACCTGGTGTATGCTATATTATTCCTTATCAATGAAGCGGAGGCGAATGGTGTATTTAACATGGTTGCCCCGAAGCCGGTGCGGCAAAAAGAATTTGCTTCCGAAATGAAAAAGGCTGTTGGTGGTGGGTTCCAGATGCCGGCACCCGGTTTTATGCTCCGCCTCCTCCTGGGTGAGTTTGGAAAGGAAGTCCTGCTGAGTGGACAAAAGGTTTCGGCCTCAAAGTTGATCCGCCAGGGTTTTATGTTCAGGTTCAAGGAATTGGAGCCTGCAATGGAAGACCTGGCCGATCCCCTCAGCCATTAATATTTTTAGTATTTTTATAGCAAAAGAAATCTTATGAAAGCATTGAGAACTTTAGAGATCGCTATCATCTGGATCCTTAT
>JAZBOU010000120.1:0-12694 GCA_036351275.1 Bacteroidales bacterium | reverse complement strand
TGTGTGGGAGTATTGATAGATTTAGATACGATGCAGGACAATATTTGCCCTACTTTGCAGGCCCTTTAGAAACCGGTGAAGCTCTTTATGAGAGCGTTTTCAATCCTATTGATGGCAAGGCTTATTTCTATTCACGTACCGATCATGGAAACAGCAAAATAATTGCCGTAAACAGTGAAGACAATTCAATCTATACATTTAAAAAGATTTCACATTCCATCGGAGGGTGTGTATATAACCCATATACGAATGAGCTGTTGGTATCGCAATATCATGAGGATGTGTCGGAAATTTTGGTTTTCGATGCAAGCAGTGGTGCACAAGAAGGCACTATTGAAATTTTTGAAAAAGACTACATTGAGTCTCTCTATATCTCAAACCTGGGATATTTGTACGTGAGTACGGGAATGAGGTTTGATGATACCAATCCTGCTGTCTACATTTTTGATGCAAGGAGTACTAATTATTCTTCTCTGGGAAATATTGAGATACTTAATTTGACAAGCAGTAATCCTCCTCATTCGCGTTTAAAGTCTGGATATTTTATAGAAGCAGGAACGGGGGTATTTGCTTTTTTTAGTGAAGTAGAAGAAACAGCAACAGATTTGACAGAAGGTAGTAGCAATGGGAACTTATACTGGATAGGTTATGATGAACAACAAGGTAATTATACAGCCACATCCCTACTGGCAGGAAAAAACTTCCGCGATATCATTTTTGATAAGGAGAGCAACCGAATATTCATGCTCACAAATGATGAAATATTATATGCAGATTGGAATGAGCAAACACATAGTTTCATAGGCTCACCCTTATCAGTTACCTTACCTGCAAATTATACTTTATTGCATTCGATCGACATGTCGTTTGATAAGCAATTCGGCAATGTGTATTTCTCTGCAAAACTCACTGATGGAAAACAGTATATATGGTTATTGCCCTGTGATTTTGATGGTACATACACCCCTGCAACGATTGAAGAGTTTACTTCAGAAGAAAACGAGATCATTTCCATTTACTTTAACCCTGTGAACAGGGAATTATATGCCTACCTTCTACCTGGATCTGAGAATATAACTGATCGTGATACTTATTTATACTGGTATGATCCTGAGCAATTAACAGATGGTTTGATCGCCCTGAACGATGAAAGCCGGAACAACAAATGCCTGACCGACAGCAAGCCCGACGGGTACATGTATTACAATCGCAACCGCTTTCTTTGCGATAATTACAATATGAAAATGTATATCCCTAACGGCATGCAAAGTAATATCTCCTGCCTGACACTCCAACATGAATATCTTCCACTTGATGGCATTACATGGATATCTTACCCACGGATTGTAAGTACCGCTCAACCCCAACAGATAAATGCCCCTGATGCCATGGATGATATGATAATTGGGAATGATTTTTCTTATGGTAAGTTAACGAACCTGAGTATTAATGA
The DNA here is from genome assembly GCA_036351275.1 of Bacteroidales bacterium. GTDB lineage: Bacteria > Bacteroidota > Bacteroidia > Bacteroidales > B18-G4 > B18-G4. The sequence continues at coordinate 11,241 of JAZBOU010000120.1, read as the reverse complement.
CGGATTGAATGACTATCTGAACTGGGATAATGTTGTGGAAGAATGGGTTTTTGATGATGATGACCCGCTTTATACAATCTTCAGCATCTATGGCTATGTGCTCGATTTTGCGGATGCAGAAAAACGTTGCTTGAAGCTTACGGGAGGTGTTGAGGACCCTGCTGCTGAAATTGAACTGAGCTCGTCATGGGAAAACTGGGTAGGATATTATCTACCCTATCCCCAGCACCCGATCCATGCAATTCCGGATGAGTTTCTGGAGGACCTGTACCTGGTAAGGGGGCAGTACTGGACCTGCTATAAGGATTATTTTGACGGGCAGCCTACCCCATGCTGGGTGTGTGCCGTAAACCGCGGACATTACAATTATGTGAACTATGGTGACATGGTAATCCTCAATGCCAACCAGAACATCAGTGACTTTCACTGGCAGTCTGCAGGAACTAAGGCCGTCGACAAAGAGGAACGGGCTGAAAGCAGTTATTATCTATACGAAGAACAAGCAAACTACACTCCTGTATTTATTGAACTTGACACTACCGATAATCCCTTAGAAATAGGTGCTTTTGTTGAAGACAGCTGCGTGGGTGCCACCACGGTTTATGCCTATGACTCACTGGTGCTTATCAATGCCTATACCGGAAGTTTGAGCGGAGATATTGAATTCAGGGAACACTACGGAGGCATGAAATCCGAAAGTTTACCCATAAAACGCTATTCTGTTAAGAATCACCTGAACCAGATATATGAAAACCGGACAATTTCTACCCGGGAAAACAAACCATATTACCTGATATCTTTTAAGGAAAATGGGAGTATCATTTATGATGATACAGGAAAAAGTGCACTGGATATTTCCTGTTTCCCCAATCCTGCTGGTAGTACTTGCGAAATCAACTACACGCTTGCGCTTGAGGGGATTGTTCGTATTGCCATATATGACCAGTATGGTAGAGAAGTAAATACTATTCATGAAGGATATAATGATACAGGCACATACAGTCTTAGTTTCAATTGCAGTAATTGGCAGGGCAAGGCATTAAGCAATGGCCTTTATATTGTCCGTATCCAAAACAATAAAGAGCAAAACCAGTGCAAACTCATCATCCTGAATTAGGTTCAACTTATAGTAACAATTCATTTTAAATGAACAATTTATCTAAGTACGTAGTAATCACATTCTTTTTTATGCCGGTATTGTTATCAGGCCAGGTTATCACGGTAAAACAAGATGGCAGTGGCGATTTTAACGGGATACAAGCTGCCATCGATGCTTCGGTACATGGTGACACCATACTGGTGTGGCCGGGTACTTACCTGGAAAACCTGAATTATGGCGGAAAAAGCATTTGTATTGGCAGTTTGAACATGACCACCGGTGATGAAGGCTATATACATAACACTAGAATTGATGGTAATCAAAACGGCTCCTGCATTCTTGTCAATTCGCAAGAAATGAATGCCTGTATTTATGGATTTACCATTGAAAACGGTTCGGGTATATCTTACGGTGGTTTTGAAACTCACGGTGGCGGTATCCATATTGATGAATCAAACCTAAAAATAATTAATTGTATTATACAGAATAACCGGGTTAAAGGCTCCGGGGGAGGATTAGTTTCTAAAGAATCGAATACGTATTTAAGTGGCACTACCATAAGGTATAATCATGCTTATGATCGTGGGGGAGGGATTACGACATCATATCATGACACTATTGTATTTGATACGGTAAACCTGTGCAGTATCTATAATAATTACGGAATCCGTGGTTCAGATATTTATAAAGGTACATACTGCCCCCCCTTGGCTTTGAAACTGGATACCTTTACCGTGGCCCAGCCTGATTTTTATTTCTTGTTTTCGTATGACGGGGATCCCTTATATTCAAAACATGATATTGGTGTACAGATGAATGCTGTAAGCATTGAGCAGGCAGCGGCAGACCTTTATGTATCGCCGGATGGGGATAATGCCAACAGCGGCCTGAGTGCTGATGAACCCTTAAAAAATATTTGGTATGCTCTCTCGAAGATATTGCCCGACAGCAACAATTCATATACTGTACACCTCATGCCCGGTACCTGGTCGCAATCCACGGGAGAGTATTTTCCATTGCACATTAAAAGCTTTGTAAACTTAAGAGGTACTCACCGCGACTCCTGCATACTGGACGCCGAAATGATGGTGTATCATATAAGAGGCAATATACAGGATAACAGCTTCAATATCCGGAACCTGACCTTTACCCGTGGCAGGGGCTATGAGGATATACCTCGTCGTGGATCCTTTAGTTTTCCAGGAGGTGATGACTATATGCTGGAAAACCTGCGGTTTACCGATAATCACGGTTATAGTCCAAGTGTTGGTGGCGCCTCAGGCAGTAACGGAGCAGTTTTTAAAGACATTTTATTCGACAATAATGCAGGCGGTAGAACCATGACTTTTTCAACACAACCTTTTTCTTTTGTAGTCCCTTTCACCCCTGATACTATTCAAATGATCAATTGCATATTCAGGGATAACCGCCCTCCCGATACGGCTTATGAATACATAAACGGGGGTTCGGTGTCAATTAAGGGCTTATTTTTACCGGAATACGAGGATTATCAAACCTGTATTTTTATCAATTGTGAGTTCACGGATAACCTGATCCGGGATCCGGATTATTTTACCTACAACCCGGGATTTCTTGTGGTTGATGGAGCCCAGGCTTACCTGGTAAATTGTACCATGGGTAATAATTTTACATCCAATCCAAACGGGATTCATACAGGGGTATCTAATTTCTCAAAACTACATATTTATAACTCCATATTGTATGATCAGATGTCGGCAGAGCTATACCTTAGTCCCGAACCCGCTTTTTGGTATTTCGATACCTGTGAACTGGATATTCACCATTCGTTGATCAGGGGCGGTGAAGATGGCATCGTAAAACTTAACAATCAGGTAAAGATAAATTACGGACCATACAACATAGACACGAACCCCATGTGGGATACCACGAGTAGCATGTTCCCATATGGCTTGATGGAAGGCTCTCCCTGCATAGATGCCGGAACAATGGAAATCCCTTCATTCATAGAACTGCCGGAGACCGATATTGCCGGAAACCCGAGGGTGTATAACGGATACGTGGATATGGGGGCTTATGAATTCGGTCCCTGGGTAGGCATTGATAAATACCATCCAACATCCAACATCCAACATCAAAGTTTATTGTCGGTTTGGCCTAATCCATTTCGTTCAGAAGCTACCATCTCATATGAAATGCCTGAAAACGGGCAGTGCATCATCAGGATTTATGATTTGAAAAGCCGTTGTATTAGGACTCTGATAAACTCTCAAGGGTTTTCAGGTCGTGGAGAAATTAAATGGGAAGGTGTGGATGATTCGGGAGCAAAGATCCCGCCCGGAACCTACATCGTCTCAATGATGATCAACGGAAAAGAAAGTCATGCAACTAAGATCGTTAAACAATGATATGTTAGGTCATAGTTTAATCCTGCCTCCAAATAGACCTGGCAGGTCCCTGACCTGCCAGGTCTATTCTTGTCGTTTTATCGACTCCATATGTATTGCCTCGAAGACTTTCTTGATAAAATCACTGTTTAATTTGAGCTTTTCCCCTTTCTTGTTCCTGTCGTCGAGAAGCGCCTGCCAGCGATCGGCCTGAAACGGCGCCAGGTTTTGCTCTTTTTTTAAGATCCCGATCTGTTCTGAGATATTCATACGACGGGCGAGGATCTCAAGCAATTGCTCATCGAGTTCATCTATGGTAGTGCGGTATTTCTCCAGCGTTGAATCACTTTCAGCCTGGTTCTCCCGTATGATGAGGTTCCCGAGCATTTCTTTCAATTCCCGGGGGGATACCTGCTGGGATATATCGGTGAGCGCTGTTTCAGGATGGATGTGTGTTTCTATCATCAGCCCATCCATGCCCAGGTCGAGGGCTTTTTGGGAGATCGCTGAAAGGTATTCCCGCTGTCCGCCGATATGGCTTGGGTCACATAGAAACGGGATGTCGGGGTATTGCAATTTTAATTCTAATGGGATCTCCCAGAGAGGCAAATTCCTGTACGGCTTGCTAAAGTACACATCAAATCCCCTGTGAACAGCAGCAAGGTTTTTCAGTCCTTTTTTCATTAATCTTTCAAGGCCTCCTGCCCAGAGGCTGATATCAGGATTGACAGGGTTCTTCACCATGATGCAGACATCGTTGCCCTTCAATGCGTTTGCAATTTCGTCGACTACAAAGGGACTGACCACCGTTCTGGCGCCTATCCACACGATATCAACTCCGGCTTCAATACAAAGTTCTGCATGCCTTGCAGTTGCGATCTCAACGGCTAATCTTATGCCGGTTTTTTCCTTTACTTCTTTCAGCCACTCCAGTCCTTGCTCGCCAACACCCTCAAAATCACCCGGTTTCGTTCTTGGCTTCCATAAGCCCGCCCTGAATGCCAGCAGGGAGGGGATGTCTTTTAAAGCCTCCGCCGTTTGCAAAACCTGTTCCCTGGATTCGGCAGCGCAGGGCCCGGCAATGATGGCCGGACGGGATGCTTTTATAATGTTATGTAGCTGACATGACATGGGTGAGTCAAAAATAGTAAATTTAGGCATCAAGTTTCTGGTTGCTGGTTTCTTGTTGCTAGTAACGAGAAACGAGTAACGAGCAACGAGTGGCCAGTAACTTTAAAATAACTATTTTTGCCCATTATTAATATTTCTAAATTAATTTGACCTTGAAACGAATTGATATTGTTGATCTTATGGGAGCTGACCACGTGAACGCCACTGTTAATGTGAAGGGCTGGGTCAGAACGAAGCGGCAGAGTAAGAATGTTGCATTCATTGCAATGAACGACGGGTCGACCATAAATAATCTACAGGTGGTGGCAGATGTTGCGCAAACAGGGGAGGAAGTGCTTTCGAAGATCACTACGGGTGCTTCGATCTCTGTTGACGGGAAGCTGGTTGAATCGGCCGGGAGCGGACAGGCAAATGAACTGCAGGCAGAGCATATCGAAGTATTAGGTATTGCCGACCCGGATAAATACCCATTACAGCCCAAAAGGCACAGCCTTGAATTTCTCCGTGAGAAAGCACACCTGCGTTTTCGTACGGCAACTTTCAGTGCGATCACCAGGATAAGGCATGCCATGATATTCGGCATACACAAGTTCTTCAACGACCGGGGCTTTTATAATATCCATACACCGATTATCACGGGTTCCGATGCCGAAGGGGCAGGTGAGATGTTCCGCGTGAGTGTACTGGATCCCAAAACACCGCCCCTGACTGAAGACGGGAAGGTGGATTTCAAGCAGGATTTCTTTGGGAAAGAAACCAACCTGACGGTCTCCGGACAGCTGGAAGCAGAGCTGGCGGCACTTGCCATGACCAAAGTGTACACTTTCGGGCCTACTTTCAGGGCTGAGAATTCGAATACTTCCAGGCACCTGGCTGAATTCTGGATGATAGAGCCGGAAGTTGCCTTTGCCGATATTCATGATAACATGGACCTTGCGGAAGATATGTTGAAATTCCTTGTACAGTATGCCCTTGATCACTGCATGGATGACCTGGAGTTTCTGAACAAGCGCTTGCAGGACGAAGAAAAACATAAAAAGGCACAGGACCGGGCCCCGATGAACCTTTTGGAAAGGCTTCATTTTGTCCTGGCGGAGAAGTTTGAAAGAATAACGTATACCGAGGCCATAGACGTACTCAAAAATTCCAACTATAATAAAAAGAAGAAATTCAATTATCCTATTGAAGAGTGGGGTGCCGACTTACAGTCTGAGCATGAACGTTACCTTGTTGAAAAACACTACAACAAGCCTGTGATCATAACCGATTATCCCAGGGATATCAAGGCGTTCTATATGAAACAGAACGATGACGGTAAAACCGTACGTGCCATGGATGTGCTTTTCCCGCAGATCGGTGAGATCATTGGCGGGTCGCAACGCGAGGAGGTTTATGATAAACTGCTGAATCGCATCAGGGAAATGAATATCCCGATGGAAAGCATGTGGTGGTTTCTCGAAACAAGGCAATTCGGCACGGTTCCGCACAGCGGTTTTGGCCTTGGGTTCGAACGCCTGATGCTCTTCGTGACGGGTATGGGTAACATCAGGGATGTGATCCCGTTCCCACGCACTCCCCAGAATGCAGAATTCTGATCAACCTGGCTTTTTTTTGAAGCTTAATTTATATTGGTTTTTTGTTGCTATTTTATTACTTTCGGTGATACAATAAACATCGCAAAACTGAATCTGATCTATGCTCAATCAACGTTTGCAGCAGAAGCTTTTACAAAAGCTGTCACCACAGCAGATCCTGCTGATGAAGCTGCTGCAGATCCCTTCCATGGCACTGGAGCAAAGGATCAAACAGGAAATCGAGGAAAACCCCGCGCTGGAAGAGGCCTCCACTGCAGATGACAGCCGTGAAGATGGAGACGAAGGGGATGATGGCATGGATGATAGCATGGAAGAAGAGTACGACAGTAAGGATGATGAGTTTGACCTTAATGACTACCTGAGTGATGATGATATTCCTGCTTACAGGACCAACTCCAATAACCAGAGTGCGGATGATGAAAGGAGAGAAATTCCCTATGCATCCGGTATTAGTTTTCAGGACATGCTTCTTTCCCAACTTGGATTGAGGATCCTGAGTGAAAAACAAAATGCTATTGCCGAAACCATCATCGGGAACCTTGATGATTCGGGTTACCTGCAGCGCGATATCCATGCCATGGTCGACGACCTTGCCTTTTCTCAAAATCTTACGGTTACGGATGATGAGATCCTGGAGGTGCTGGGTATCATACAGGAATTTGACCCAAGCGGAGTGGGTGCGCGAAACTTGCAGGAATGCCTGCTTATCCAGTTACGGAAAAAACAGGATGTTGGTACACCCGCCATTGACCTTGCGATCGTCATACTCGAAAGCTATTTCAACGAGTTTGTCAAAAAGCATTATGACAAGATCATGAAAAAGGCCAGGATCAATGAGGATGAGTTGAAAGATGCGCTGGCTGAGATCCTCAAGCTAAACCCGAAACCGGGTAATTCCTTGAGCGAGACGACCAAGACAAATCAATATGTGATCCCCGACTTCATTATTCACAATACCAATGGCGACCTCGAACTGAGCCTGAATTCACGTAATACTCCTGAACTCAGACTAAGTCGCGCCTACACAGAATTACTGGAAGCATATGCGGAGAATAAAAAGGATAAACAGAAAAAAGAAGCCTTCATGTTTATCAAGCAAAAGATCGACTCTGCAAAATGGTTTATGGAGGCCATCCGCCAGCGACAAAATACACTTTTTCTTACCATGAATGCGATCATGGAATTCCAGAAAGAATACTTCTTAACAGGTGATGAGACCAAACTCAGACCAATGATCCTGAAAGACATTGCTGATATCGTAAACCTGGATATCTCCACAATATCGAGGGTTGCCAACAGCAAGTATGTTCAGACCCCTTTTGGTACTTTCCTTCTTAAAAGCTTCTTCTCCGAATCCATGCAAACAGAATCAGGGGAGGAGGTATCAACTCGGGAAATCAAAAAGATACTGAGCGAATGCATTAATAATGAAAGCAAAGCAAAGCCTCATACCGATGAACAGTTGACCAACATTTTGAAGGGGAAAGGATACAACATAGCCCGCAGGACTGTTGCCAAGTACCGTGAGCAATTGAATATTCCTGTAGCCAGGTTGAGGAAGGAACTATAGTATGGAAGCAAGAATTGCAAGGATCATATCCATAATCTTTCACCCCATTCTGATCCCCACCTACCTTATTGCGGTATTCATACACCTCGATGCATTTTTTGCACTGATGATCCCGGATGAAGCGAAGTGGAAGATCATTTTACTGGTAATGATAACCTCTGCCATTTTCCCGGTAACGGTGATCTATGGAATGTTTCGATTCAGGATTATTAGCAGTCTTCATATGGAAACACGTGAAGAACGCTTATATCCTTACCTTGTCACTGCGATATTCATGTCGCTCTCGACATACATGATCTGGCAGATCAATATTTCTCCGGTTTACTATTACATCCTGCTTGGAGCAAGCTTGCTCGCAGTCACCACGCTCTTGATCAATCTTTACTGGAAGATCAGTGCGCATACTGTTGCAATAGGTGGTGTTCTGGGGATTCTTATCGCATTGCAGGCCGTGTTAATGATCGACCTGCTATGGCTGATAGCGATTTCTATGCTGATCGGGGGACTGGTTGGTTTTGCCCGTTTAAGCCTGGGATCCCATAAGCAGTCGCAGGTATATGTCGGATACCTGCTCGGGTTCCTTATCACCTTCCTTCTTGTACTTTACTATTGAACGCTTAATAAGGAATAACGGCAAGTCCGAGTGAAAGTGGGTACACCTGCGGACCCTTATCAACTTTGAACACTTTTGAAACCTGGTAGTAGGCAGTCAGGTTTATCCATTTATAACCAATGCGGAATGTTGGCCCGTAACGCACTGATTCAATTTGCTTGATATCTTTCCACTTTTCCTTTACAATTGGCCCGTCGCTGTTTGCCAGGCCATCAGATCCGATCTCAAACCGGTTACCCTTGTATTTCTGGTGGGCATTCACCAGGAAACCAACCTTGAACCCAAAAGCCATTCTGAAATGCTTGCGGGTCTTGATCCTGAATTCCAGGGGTATATCGATGTATGCCAGGCTCACCTTGCTCTTTTTGTATGAAACATTGTCTGGGATCTTCACAAGAGAGATCGAATCGGCCTTCACATCCGGAATGTAGGAGTTAGTATACATATTATGGGTTCCTATTCCAACACCTCCTGCCAGGTATACAACACTTTCCCCCAGCCTGTAATTATACATTCCATTGATCTGTGCACCCTGGTTGATGGTGCGTGCACTGCTGCCATCCGGTAAATCGAACCATATATCTGTATGCATTCCTACCCCGATATTAAACTTCCGGATAGTCGATTCAAATGAATCCTGGGAATAGGCAGTACCCAGGATGGACATTGCGACTAAAAAGAACAAGACCTTTTTCATAAACAAGCAATTTTATGGAACAAATATACAATATATTTTGTGCGGCTAAAATAAGTCTCCCTTAAAGAGGTTTAACCTGAAAGGCACCGCTTTATTGCCTTACTTCATTTATCATGCCAATTTTGTAAAACAAAAAAAGGGGCTAAAAAGCCCCTTTTTCTGATAATCCTACCCCTTAAACTTATTCAATAATAAGTTTACGTACCTCAACAGATTGGCCACTTCTTACCTGTACAATGTACATGCCGGTGACAAATGTTGAAGTATTCACCACTATCTGTTCATTATCAACACGTCCGGAATATACTAACTGACCCATATTGTTATAAATCAGGACTTCGTCGATAACATTTTCAGATTCAATCGTGATACGATCCCTTGCAGGGTTCGGGAATATGCTTACATCGCTGCCATAAACAGCCATGCCGGGATCTTCTATGCTGGTAATGACATAGCCGGTTCCGAAGCATACGTCATCATAGTATGCACCCGGATCTCCGCCGCCATCCCAACCCCAGTAGTCGATACCACCAATAGGCAGGGTGTTTTCAAATTCAACGATCAGCTCCCCATCGAAGAGTACCTGTCCGTAACCATTGTCGAGGTCATAGGCGATCTCAACCATGAACCAGGTGTCCTGGGTATAGGTGAAATCATCGGTGGCCTGTGTTCCGAAATAGCCTGTACCGCCATCTTCAAAGTAGAGGTCAAGGTTCCAGTCAGTTCCGGCAACCGGATCTGTTTGAACGTTGAAATAGCCACTGTATCCTGTTGGAACATACATGTAGTGTGAATACAGCCACTGGCCTGTAGTAATGGATTCTGTTCCTAACTGATAAACCAGGTCGATACCGCCGTCATTGATGGTAAATGAGTTATCAGGGCTGTTTGAATACATGTCGGATACCGGAGCATCTTCGGATGAACCCGGAGTTCCGCTCCATGTGGTCCACATGCCGCCAAGCTGGTCAGCAACGAGGCCACCAACGGTAAGAGCATCAAAGTTTTCGCAATCCGGAGGAAGAATTTCATAACCTTCGCCGAAGCATACATCATCATAATATGCACCGGGGGCGCCTCCGCCATCCCAACCCCAGTAGTCGATACCACCGATACTCAGGGTGTTTTCGAACTTGGTCATCTGGATGCCGTCAAAAAGCACTTCACCATATCCGTTGTCAAGGTCATAGTTGATCTCAATAAAGAACCAGGTATCCTGCGGATAGTAGAAGTCTTCAGTGCTCTGCGTACCAAAGTATCCTGTACCGCCATCTTCAAAGTAGAGGTCGAGGTTCCAGTCGGTACCGGCAACAGGATCAGTTTGTACGTTAAAGTAACCTGAATATCCTGTTGGTACATACATCCAGTGTGAATACAGCCATTGTCCGGTTGTAATAGCGGCAGCATCAAGTTGATATACCAGGTCGATACCACCGTCGTTGATGGTAAATGAATTTTCGGGACTGTGTGAATACATGTCGGAAACAGGCGCATCTTCAGATGAACCGGGTGTTCCGCTCCATGTGGTCCACATGCCGCCAAGCTGATCAGCTACGAGACCACCAACGGTAAGAGCATCAAAGTTTTCACAAACCGGGACATCAATGACCCAGCCAGGTCCGAAACATACATCATCATAATATGCGCCGGGATCACCTTCATCACTCCATCCCCAGTAATCGATACCACCGATGGATAAGGTATTCTCAAACTCTTCGATCATAACACCATCGAAATATACCTGTCCCATACCGGCATCCAGGTCATAGTTGATCTCAACCAGGAACCAGGTGTCAAGTGGGAAGGTGTAATCAGCAGTGCTCTGTGTGGCGAAATAGCCTGTACCATCACCTAAGAAGAAAAGGTCAAGATTCCAGTCTGTACCGGCAACAGGGTCTGTCTGCACATTGAAGTATCCAGTTAGACCTGTTGGAATGTACATCCAGTGTGAGTACAGCCACTGTCCAGTTGTAATAGCAGCAGCATCCAGCTGGTATACCAGGTCGATACCGCCATCATTGATGGTAAATGAGTTTTCAGGGCTGTGAGCATACATGTCAGAAACAGGGGCATCTTCAGATGAGCCCGGGGTTCCGCTCCATGTGGTCCACATACCGCCAAGCTGGTCGGCAACCAGGCCACCTACAGTCAGGGCATCGAAGTTTTCACA